>CANRNA010000081.1 GCA_947631805.1 uncultured Oscillospiraceae bacterium
ACCTGGCCGCCCATCTCCGCATAGAAGGGGGTCTTGTCCAGGACCACGATGCCCTCCACGCCGGGCATGAGCTCCTCCGCCTGCTCGTTCTCCACCACCAGGGCCACGACCTTGGCCCCCTCAAAGGCGGTGTGGTCATAGCCCACGAACTGGGTCTCGGGCACGTCCTTGCCGAACTCCACGCCTGCCCAGCCCAGGTCGCCCAGAGCCTCCCGAGCCTTCCGGGCACGCTGGCGCTGCTCCTCCATGAGGGTGTGGAAGCCGTCCTCGTCCACGGTCATGCCCTCCTCGGCGGCCATGTCGGCCGTCAGGTCCAGAGGGAAGCCGTAGGTGTCGTAGAGCTTGAAGGCGTCGGCGCCGGAGAAGGTGGTCTCGCCCCTGTCCTTGTGCTGGTCCACCATCTCGGAGAAAATACGCATGCCGCCGTCGATGGTGCGGGCGAAGTTCTCCTCCTCCACACGGATGACCTTGGTGATGTACGCCTGCCGCTCCCGGAGCTCGGGGTAGTGGCCCTCGTTCTCATGGATGACCATGTCCACGATTTTATACAAAAACGGCTCGTTCACGCCCAGGAGCTTCCCGTGCCGGGCGGCCCGGCGCAGGAGGCGGCGCAGCACGTAGCCCCGGCCCTCGTTGGAGGGCAGGACCCCGTCGCATATCATCATGACGGAGGCACGGATGTGGTCGGTGATGACCCGCAAAGACACGTCCATCTTGTGGCTCTGGCCATAGGTGGCGCCGGTGAGGCGGGAGACCTCGTTGGTGATGTTCATCACCGTGTCCACGTCGAACAGGCTGTCCACGTCCTGGCACACCACCGCCAGGCGCTCCAGGCCCATGCCGGTGTCTATGTTCTTCTGCTTCAGCTCGGTGTAGTTGTCGTGGCCGTCGTTGTCGAACTGGGAGAAGACCACGTTCCAGACCTCCATGTACCGGTCGCAGTCGCAGCCCACGGTGCAGGTGGGCTTGCCGCAGCCGTACTTGGGGCCCCGGTCATAGTATATCTCGGAGCAGGGGCCGCAGGGGCCGGAGCCGTGCTCCCAGAAGTTGTCCTCCTTGCCGAATTTATAGATGCGCTCGGCGGGGATGCCGATGACCTCGTTCCAGATGCGGAAGGCCTCGTCGTCGGCGGGGGTGGTCTCGTTCCCCGCGAACACGGAGGGGTAGAGCCTGTCCGGGTCCAGCCCCACCCATTCCGGGCTGGTCAGGAATTCCCAGGCCCAGGGGATGGCCTCCTTTTTGAAGTAGTCTCCGAAGGAGAAGTTGCCCAGCATCTCAAAATAGGTGCCGTGGCGGGCGGTCTTGCCGATGTTCTCGATGTCCCCGGTGCGGATGCACTTCTGGCAGGTGCAGACCCGGTGACGGGGCGGCTCCTGCTCTCCGGTGAAATAGGGCTTCATGGGGGCCATGCCGGAGTTGATGAGCAGAAGGCTCGCGTCGTTCTGGGGGATCAGGGAGAAGCTGGGCAGACGGAGATGGCCCTTGGTCTCAAAGAAGGCCAGAAACATCTCCCGCAGTTCGTTGACGCCGTACTTTTTCATTTTGTCTTACCTCTTATATGCTTTGTTTGCTTTGACTGTCAATAGGGATGGGCCTGGGCGAAGGCCTGCTGCTCCTCGTATGAGTTGAAGAAGGAGCTGACGCCGTCCACGGAATACCAGTAGTAGTAGTTGGTGCTGGCGGGCTCCAGCACGGCCATGATGGACGCCAGGCCAGGGTTGCATATCGGTCCGGGGGGCAGACCCTTGTATATATAGGTGTTATAGGGGTCGTCGATGGCCAGGTCCTCCTGGGTCAGGTCGAAGGTGCTGGTGCCCTTGATATAGTTGATGGTGCTGTCCAGCCCCAGCTGCATCCCGGCGTTCAGGCGGTTGTAGATGACCGAGGCCATGATGGGCCGCTCCTCGTCGCTGCCGGCCTCCTTCTCGATAAGGGAGGCCATGGTGAGGACCTCGTGGAGGGTCATGCCGCGGGCGGCGGCCTTTTCCTCCACGCCGTTGTCGGCGAAGCGGCGCTTGGCGTTGTCCAGGAAGCGGCTGACGGCCAGCTCCGGGGACTCGCCCACATAGAATTGATAGGTGTCGGGGAACAGATACCCCTCCAGCCGCTCGGTGTCGCCCAGAGGCAGGTCCTTCAGGAAGTCGTAGTTGTAGTCGTAGGTGGTCACGGACTCGTAGAGCTTATCCTTCTTGATGCGCACGTTGCTCTCCAGCAGGTCGAACACCTGGTCCACGGTCATGCCCTCGGGGAAGGTGACGGGCACGATCTCCTGGCTGCCGGAGCCCTCCTGCATCCGGCTGACAAGGGCACGGTAGTCAAGGGTGGTGTCCAGAGAGTAGCGGCCAGGGTCCATCTTGATGTTGGCGTGGGAGAAGGCGGAGAACAGCTTGAACAGCCACTTATACTCGATGATGCCCCCGTCCTTCAGGGCGGTGGCCACCTGGTCGATGTCCACCTTTATCTCCACGTCCTGCTCCTCGCCGTCCACCTTGGTCCGCACGGTGGTGGGCATGTCGCCGGTGGGCTCATAGGGGTCGATGGTCACGGTGGCGGTGACCTCGTCCTTGTTCAGCGCCAGCACGTCCACCGCGCACATCCAGGCAAAGCAGGCCAGTATCACGCTGATGCTGATGACGAACAGGGCGTACATCACGCCCCCGGCGATGCCCAGGCGGCCATAGCGCCGGAAACGGATGGGCAGATAGTCCCGCCACTCGGGCACGTCGTCCGGGTCGGTGTAATCCACCTCGTCCAGCTCCGAGTCGTATACCAGCATCTGGCCGCTCTTCAGGTCCCGGCCCACAGTGGGCGCCTCCCGCACCACGCGCACGTCCTCCTGGGCGGCCCGGCGGGCGGCGCGCCTCTCCTTCCGGGAGGGGCGGCCCTTTTTGGGAGCGGGACGGCTGCCGGACACATACTCCTCGTCGAAGGAGTGGGTCTGTTCCTCAAAGCCCCCGTCCTCCTGGTCCAGACCGGAGGGGGAGGCGCTGTATTCGTCGTTGGGGTATTTCTGAGACATGCAAACGCTCCTTATATTATCTTCGTCACGCCGGATGGCGGTCCGTCATAATATGACACGGATGGAAACGCGCCGGGGGCCCTACCGCGCAGGCACGGCCGCGAAATATAAGCGCGGAGAAAGGGACAAAATAATGTTCTACAACAATTCCTATAGCTGGCTTTGGCTCATCATCATCCTGATTCTCCTGTTCTCCGTCGCCGGTGGCTATGGCTGCGGCTGCGGCTGCAACGACAACAACAACGGCTGCGGGTGCGGCTGTGGCTGCGGCAACTGAGACTGCCGTCTGAACAGAAAAAGACCGGTCACGGCTCGGGGCTCTTCGGAGCCCCGTTTTTCATTCTCTCGGCCAGCACGGCCAGGGCGAACAGGGGCAGGCGTATCTGCCGCCGGATGCGGCCGGGCTGGTGGAGCAGCCTGTACAGCCACTCCAGGTTGAGCCGTATCCATCTCTCCGGGGCGCGGGCCACGTCCCCGGCCAGCACGTCGATGCAGCCGCCCAGGCCCGTCATCAGGCCATGGGGAAGACGGGGGCGGTTGGCCTCCATCCACAGCTCCTGCCTGGGGGAGCCCAGGCAGACCATGATGAAATCGGCCCCGGCGGCGCGGATGTCCGCCAGAACGGCCTCGTCGTCCTCAAAATAGCCGTGGTGGGTCCCGGCCACGGTCACGGCGGGCCAGCGCGCCTCGATGGCGGCAGCGGCTCTCTCCGCCACGCCGGGACGGCCTCCCAGCAGATAGACGCTGCCCTTCAGCTGCTCCAGCAGGGCCAGCAGAAAGTCGTAGCCCGTCACCCGCTCAGGCACGGGACAGCCCAGCACCCGGGAGGCCCACACGATGCCTATCCCGTCCGGCAAAGTCATGTCCGCCGCGGCGATGGCCCGGCGGAGGGATGAGTCTCTCCGGCAGTCCCAGACGATCTCCGGGTTGGGCGTGCACACGTAGGCGCTCCGGCCCGAGGCCATGAGGTCCAGGGCCCGGTCAACGGCCTGGTCCATGGTCACGCCGTCGAAGAGAACGCCCATGACCCGGGCGTTCATACCTGGGAGAACACCTGGCCTATATTGCCCCGGACGATCAGGTCGGCCTCTCCGTCCCGAGGGGTGACGCCCCGGTTCACCAGCACCAGTTTATGGCCCCGGTAGTAGTTGATGAGGCCCGCCGCCGGGTACACGGCCAGGCTGGTGCCGCCGATGATGAGCATATCCGCGCTGCGGATATACATCATGCTCTTTTGCAGGATGGTCTCATCCAGAGGCTCCTCATACAGCACCACGTCCGGCCGGACGATGCCGCCGCAGCTGCACCGGGGCACGCCCGTGCCCTCGTTGATATAGGCGGCGGGGTAGCTCTTCCGGCACCGGGCGCAGTAACAGCGCAGGGTGGACCCGTGGAGCTCCAGCACCTCCCGGCTGCCAGCGGCCTGGTGGAGCCCGTCGATGTTCTGGGTCAAAATGGCCTTGAGCTTGCCCTCCTGTTCCAGCTGGGCCAGGCGCAGATGAGCCTGGTTGGGTTTCGCGCCCCGGACCACCAGCTTTTCCCGATAGAAGCGATAGAACTCCTCCGGGTCCCGCTCAAAAAAGGAGTGGGACAGGATGGTCTCAGGGGGATAGGCCCACTTCTGGTTGTACAGTCCGTCCACACTGCGGAAGTCTGGGATGCCGCTCTCCGTGGAGACACCGGCCCCGCCGAAAAAGACGATGTTCTCACTTTCCGCGATCCACTGCCGCAGCTTGCCGATGGCCTCGTCCACGAAAATGGCTCCTTTCTGTACTGTTCCCATAAAATGGCTGTGCTAAATCAACTTATTATAATATATCCGGGTCGGTTTTTCAATAAAAACAAGCGCCCACCGGGAAAAATCCCGGTGAGAGAGGGGAAATGGCACACTTTTTGCGGAGTTTTTTAATATTTTGGTGGCAAAACCGACAGGGCTGTGATATAATTATGTAAATCGCCGGGGCCCGGTCCCTGCATCTATATACGGAGGAAAAACCATGAAGTGTCCCTATTGCGGCTATGCCGAGAGCAAGGTCATCGACTCCCGCCCCGCGGACGAGGGCAGCACCATCCGGCGGCGGAGAGAGTGCCTCATGTGCGCCAAGCGGTTCACCACCTACGAGAAGGTGGAGCGCATGCCCCTGGTGGTGGTCAAGCGGGACGGCAGCCGCCAGACCTTTGACAAGGTGAAGCTGATAAACAGCATGGTCAGGGCCTGCGAGAAGCGGACCGTGCCCCTGGACAAGATAGAGTCCATCGCCGACGGCATCGAGTCGGAGCTCCAGAGCGCCCTGGAGCGGGAGATCACCACCGCCGAGATAGGCGACATGGTGATGGAGCAGCTCAAGGCCGTGGACGAGGTGTCCTATGTGCGCTTTGCCAGCGTGTACAGGCAGTTCAAGGACATCAACACCTTCATGGAGGAGCTGACAAAGCTCCTGGGGGACAAGACCAAGGGGGATTAACGCCCCTCCTTCGGGGATAAGAACACGCCCCCGGCCATGTCCACGGTCATGAGATACACGTCTTTGGGGGAGGAGAGCTTCTGGCTGCGCAGGTGCTTTTCCAGCCAGGTCAGGTCCTTGCCCAGGATGCGCAGATTGTCCGTGAGCACCCGGCCGTCGTTGATGACGATGAGCGGATAGCCTGCGTCCGTTGCCGCCACCCCCATCTGCCCGGCGGTGACCGGGCGGCTGGCGGGGGAGAGTATCACGTTGAGCTGGCCGTCCGTCTCCAAAATGGCGTATTCCACCTCGTTGAGATCCAGCGCGCCCTGGGTCCGCAGCGCCTCGGCCAGCTCGTCCGGGGTGAAGCGGTTGCGGCGCATCTGGGTCTGGTCGATGCGCCCGTGGACGATGAGCAGGGAGGGCTTGCCGGACAGAAAGGCCCGCAGCCGGACGCTCTTCGTCAAACACAGAGACAGTATGAGCTCCAGGAAAAACAGCAGGAACACCGGGGCGGCGCCGTAATACAGCGGCTTGCCCGGGTCTGTGATGGGGCTGGCCGCCACGTCGGATATCAGAATGGTGACCACCAGCTCCGAGGGCTCCAGCTCGCCCAGCTGGCGCTTGCCCATCACCCGCATAAATACGATGAGCAGCGCATATATGGCCGCGCAGTTGAATAATATCGTACTAAGCATGGCATCAGTATGCCCTGTTTTACCGCTTCTATCAGCGGGAATAATTCCAGCAAGGAGAAGGAACATGGGAAAGTATTTTGGGACGGACGGCTTCCGGGGAGAGGCCAACGTGGACTTAAATCCGGTCCACGCCTTCCGTATCGGCCGGTATCTGGGCTGGTATTACGGCCAGCAGCATAAGGCGAAGATCGTCATCGGCAAGGACACCCGCCGCAGCAGCTATATGTATGAAAACGCCCTGGCCTCGGGCATCGCGGCCTCCGGCGCGGACGCCTATCTGCTGCACGTGACCACCACCCCCTGCGTGGCCTATATCACCCGCAGCGAGGGGTTCGACTGCGGCGTGATGATATCCGCCAGCCACAACCCCTTTTACGACAACGGCATCAAGCTCCTCAACGGCGACGGGGAGAAGATGGACGACGAGCTGCAAAACGCCATCGAGGACTATATCGACGGGAAAATACCGGAGCTGCCATACGCCCAGCGGGACCAGATAGGCTGCACGGTGGACTTCTACTCCGGCCGGAACCGGTACATCGGCCGCCTGACCGCCATCGCTGACTGCCCCTTTGAAAACCGCACCATCGCCCTGGACTGCGCCAACGGCTCCACCTGGATGATCGCCCGGAGCGTGTTCACCGCTCTGGGGGCCAAGGTGCTGGTCATCAACGACAGGCCGGACGGGGTCAACATCAACCGGGGGTGCGGCTCCACCCATATCGAGCAGCTGCAGGAGTTCGTCCGGGAGAGCCGGGTGGACTGCGGGTTCGCCTTTGACGGGGACGGGGACCGGTGCCTGGCTGTGGACGAGCGGGGCCAGGTGGTCAACGGGGACGCCATCATGTATATCTGCGCCAAGAGCATGAAGAGCCGGGGCCACCTGCCCAGCAACACGGTGGTCACCACCGTCATGAGCAATCTGGGGCTGTACAAGGCCCTGGACGCCGCCGGTATCGGCTATGAGAAGACGGCGGTGGGGGACCGGTACGTGTATGAGAACATGAAGGCCAATAACCACCTCATCGGCGGGGAGCAGTCCGGCCATATCATATTCCGCAAGTACGCCCGGTCCGGGGACGGGCTCATCACCGCCATCATGCTGATGCGGGTGCTGGTGCAGACCAATCTGCCCCTGTCGGCCCTGGCCGCGCCGGTGAAGATGTATCCCCAGGTGCTGAAAAACGTGGTGGTCACCGACAAGGACGCCGCCCTGGCCGACCCGGATGTGAAGAGCGCGGCGGCCGTGGTGGAGGCGGAGCTGGGAGACGACGGCCGGGTGCTGCTGCGCAAGAGCGGCACGGAGCCGGTGCTGCGGGTCATGGCCGAGGCGTCCACGCCGGAGCTGTGCGCCCGGAGCGTGGACAGGATCATCGAGGCCATGGACAAAAAAGGACTTTTGGTGGAGGTACGCGGATGATAATGACCAGCGAGCTTTTCGATCTGAAGCACACGGCGGCGGCGCCCCTGCTGGA
>CANRNA010000082.1 GCA_947631805.1 uncultured Oscillospiraceae bacterium
TTTTCCTCGGAAAAGGTCCCCGCCATGCTGGACACATTATGGCACCGGTCGATGAGCTTTGTCAATGTGGCCTCCCGGCTGGACAGGATCATGTTGTAATAGCGGGTCTTGGCCGTCTCCTTCGTCTCCCCCTCCATGACACGGAAGGTGAGCAGGTCCACCGCCCGGCGGACGGGCTCGTCCACCGGCAGCTCCGACAGGGGCACGTCGCAGTCCTCGCACACGTCGTGCAGCAGTATGCTGGCGATGACGGCGTCGTCCCGGATGCCGATGCTCACCGCGTTGCACGCCATGGTCAGCGGGTGGACGATGTAGGGCTCGCCGCTCTTGCGCGTCTGGCCCTTGTGCTTCTCCCTGGCGAAGGACAACGCCTTGAGGGTCTGGCCCATCCGGGCCCCGCTGGCGTAGCCCCGCAGGTATGTATACATCTTTTCCGGGTCGAAGGCCGGTCCCATCACTGTCCGTCCCCTTCCGCCGCCGTGTCGCTCCCTGTCTCCACGCTGACGCTGGTGATGGTCAGGCCCACGCCCTGCTTTTCTGCAAAGCTCTGGGCGGCGCTGATGAGCTTCTCGGCGTTGTGGTTGATGAGAAAGGCCACCATCTGGTCCTTGCTGTCCTGGGGCAGGGCGTTGATGGTGGCCCGTACCACCGGCCCCGGCAGGGACGCCAGCCCGCCCAGCATTTTGGGCACGGCCCCGTCCATCTCTCTGAGCTTGTCGCGCACCATGGGCAGCGCCCTCTCGGCGATGCCCGCGTAATCCACCTCGCCCACTTCCAGTACGATCTTCATGCTGTATCCTCCTTCACGCTTGCTTATTTGACCGGTCCACGGCCGGGCCGGAGCCCGGCCGTGGATATTTCTGTGACTATTATATTACGCGCTCTCCGCCCCGTCCAGACCGTAGGCGGCCCGCACGGCGGTGGTGCGCCCGGTGATCTCAGACAGGTTCTCCAGGATGGAGGTGTAGCTTTGCAGCTTCGCCTCGGCCTGGGCCTTCTCAGCGGCATAGTCCTCCCGGGTCTTCTGGATGGACGTCTGCAGGTCCTTGATGGCGCTGGTGGTGTTGGCGGATATCTCCTTCTCGATGGCGTCGAAAATGGTCCGCACGTGATCCCGGATCTTCTCGGCGATCTTCTCCTGGGCCAGGATCGCGTCAAGCTCCTCGCATGTGCTGTCGGCGAGGGAGGTCTTGAAGTCCTCGATCATGTCCCTGCTGAAGACCCGGTTCACGACGCCCCTGCCGCCCAGGAAGCCCACCAGGCCCCCCAGCACGCCCGCCGTCAGGACGACCGGCCAGCTCACTATGCCCAGGGCGCCGACCAGCGCACCCAGGGCAATATCCGCCCCAGCCGTGATCACGCCGCCGCTGACGCCGCCGATGAGGGCGCCCTTGGGCCCCGCGGCCTTATAGCCGGAGACGACGCTCCCGCCGCCCAGGGTCAGCGCGTTCAGGACCGTATCGATAGTGCCCATGCCCACGCCGTCCTTGTTCTTTTTGAAGGTGAAGCTCTGCGAGATGTTCTCCAAATGCTCGGCCACCCGATCGGCGTAGCTGCCCAGCTCGGCGCACTCCTGGCCCACGGCCTCGTTTACCTGGTTCTGGATGCGCTCGCTGTAGACCTGGAGCTTTCTGGATACCAGAGGCTGCATCTGCTGGGCCCATATCTCCTCCACGGCCTTCCTCCTCTTGTTCCCCCTCAGGTCCCTCCGGCTCAGGTCCAGCCCCTTGGCGGTCTGGCGTATCTCGCCCTTTATCTCTGTTACATATTTATCCCAGGTGTCGTGGACATTGTTGATGATCCTCGTCTGGGCGGCATCCAGCCGGGCGATCTCCGCCTTCAGCTCCTTGTTGATGGCGGCCATCTCCTCGTCCGCCTTGGCGCAGGCCTCCTTGTACTCGCTCTCGTCCATGGTCAGGGGCACCAGACGGGCCTGGATGACATTGTAGATATCGCTGGACGCCTTGAGGATGGCGCTGGTCTGCTTTTCCAGCATGACCTTGCCCCGCTCGCTGGTGAGCAGCTCGTCTATGGCCCGCTCAAAGGCGGGATAGCCGCTCTTTTCCAGAAGCTCCGCGTCGTGGTTCTTCCGGGCCTCCAGGGCCAGGGTGGAGGACACGCCGAATATCTGGATATCCCCCAGCTTCTTGCGGAACTCCTCCAGCTTTTCCGGCTGTTCGGCGAACACCTCTTCGGCCTTGCCCAGGACCATCTCGCTGATGCGCTTGCGGATGACGGACAGTATCTTCTCCTGCTGGGCCGGGGTGTACTCGTCCATCCTGGTCACCACGAATATGACCCGCCCCACGTCGGAGGTGAGCAGCTTCTCCCCGAGGAAATCGCTCTCGGACTGGGAGAAGTTCACGTTGGCCGACAGCACGAACAGCGCCACGTCCATCCGGGATATCACGTCGCTGGTGGCTTTGGTCATCTCCGGGCTGTCGTTCAGGCCCGGGGTGTCGTATATGTCCACGTTGTTGGCGCAGTACACGGTGGGATACCAGACGGTGACCTCCCGGACGTCCTCGGACTTCTCCCCCTCCTGGGTGGCGTACTCCGCCAGGTCCTTGATGTCGATGATCTCCTCGCCGCCGTCAAAGTACTCCACCTTGGCCTTGGGCTCCGGGTCGTAGGTGATGCGGTTGACGGAGGCGGTGGTGGGCACGATGTCCGACGGCAGCACCGGCGTGCGCAGCAGGGCGTTGATAAGGGTGCTCTTGCCCCGGCGGAACTCTCCCAGCACGGCCAGATTGAACCGGTCAGACTTGATGTGCTCGTTGAGCTGGTGGAGCGTGACGCGGCTGTTTTCCATGTCAAGGGTCTTGGCGTGGACCTCCAGCTTTGCCAGGTCCTGGGTCAGCTCTGTGATGGTCTTTTTGTAGCTGATGATGTCCATGGTTTTCCTCCTTTGATATTCTTTGGTATTCTTTTGTTTTTTTAAGGCTCCCGCCTTAGGTCTTCTTAAAGCTGATGCGATACGTTCCGTCCTCCTGCGCCGGGGAGGGCCCGTCCGGCGCCTTGTCCGAGGCTTTCTCCGGGGGTTGCTGGCCTATCTGCCGGAAAAGCTGGGGGAGTTCCGCAAGAAGGGCGTTCCTGATCTCCTCCTCGGAGGGCTCTGAATAGTAGACAGCTATGTCCCGCGTCCCCTTCACGACCATCCAGAACGGCACGCCCTGGTTTACGGACAGATTGCGCGTCTGAATGGCGCCGCCCTTGGCGTTGATGACGATGGCGTCCACCCACCCCGGGACCTGGACGGCGTACCATTCGCCCTCTCTGACCAAGGGCGCCCCCGGCCAGGCGTCAAAGGCGTTGCCCTCCTTGCCGGACCACGCCCAGCAGTGGGGGTCGGTCCAGTCGTCGGGGACCCAGAAGCGGGCAGTCACCTTCTGCTCCAGCAGCATCCGTCGCATAAAGGCGGCGTCGTTCCGGAGCTTTTGTATCTGCTCCTCCAGCCGCCGACAGGCGGTCTCCAGACTTGATACGCTCCTCTTGCCTGCGTCCTTCATGTCGGCGGCGTTGGGCAGCTCGGCGGCCAGTTTGTACATGCGCCCGTTCAGCTCATTGTTGAAATCGCTGCTCAGGAGCTGCGCCAGGTCGTTCGCCACCGCTTCGATGGTGCCGTGGGTCACATCCCCGGGCTCGCGGTTTTGCAGGCGCTGTACGCTCTCGGCGGGAAACAGCGACGGCGCGGCGGCGGAGACAGGCACGTTCCGCTTCGGCAGCGCGCCGCCCTCGGGCGCGAGCTGCTTTTTGGCTTCCCTCAGGGCGTCCATGACCGTCTCCCACAGGGCCCGGACCTGTTCCTGCAGCCCGATGAAGGTGTGCCCCTGCTGGTTCGCCACCGGGACCCAGTTGTCCAGGACCACCTTCCTGGCGGCCTCAAAACCGCTGCGAAGCTGGCGGTTGATGGGGTCCTGGGCCACGCGGTAGCGGCCGGAGTCTATCATCCTCTCCACGACCCAGTCCCTTGCCGCCCCCAGCCAACGGTTGGAGGAGGACGGATAATAGGGCGTCCTGTCCTTCACTTTGTCCAGAACGAAAGACTTCAGGATCTGGTCGCCGGATTTGTATCCCCCGCCCCTTTTTTCTATGGAACTGTTCACCGCCGCCCAGACGGTATCCTTCCAGTCCTTGACCAGCTGCGCCTGCCGCTCCTCGTAGGTGTCCAGGATGTTATACGCCCTGGCCAGCGCTTCGCTCCCGGTGTCTATCCGCTTTTGCAGGGCGGCGACGGTCCTCTCCACCACCCGGTCGAACCGGTTCGCCACGTTCTGCACGTAGGGCCGCACCTCCGTGGCAAAGCGCTCGTCCTGCTGGACGGTGAGACGGGTCATGAGCTCCTTTTTGTAAGGCTCGATGGCCGAGTCCTCCAGGTCCTCCAGACTGCCGGTGACAAAGGCGTTCAGGGCCTTTTTCGCCGACACCCCCAGCACCGCCGCCTCCCGGACGATGGCCTTCCTGGCGTCCCGCTCCTCGGCGATAAGGGAGCTGTCCCCGTCCAGGAGCTTTCCGGTCAGGGTCACGGTCCTCTTGCGCACCAGGTCCAGCACCCGCTCCCGGTCGGCAGGGGGTATCATGTCTATGAAGCCCACGGTGAACAGGATGTGCCGGACGCTGCCCCCGTCCAATATCCGGCATACGGCGTCCGCGTCGGTCATGCCGAAGGGGATGCGGGCGTCCATGATATAGATGACCGCGTCGGCCTGCCTGGCATTTGCCATGGTCAGCTCCGTCATGTCGTCGCTCTCGTTCAGTCCCGGCGTGTCCAGGATGGTGATGTTCCCCCGGCAGAAGGGGGTGGGATAGCCGATCACCGCCTCCCGGATAAGGGAGGCCGCCCGCTCCGACTCCCGGCTCAGCTTGGTGACCCGGGCCGCCAGCATGGTGAAGGGGATGCTCTCCTCCCCGCCGTCGTGCATCACCAGCTTCGCGTAGGGGGCGTCGGCGTACACCACCTTGTTGATGGTGGCTGTGGTGGGTATCACGTCCGTGGGCAGGACGTGCATCCCCAGCAGGGCGTTGATGAGGCTGGACTTGCCCCGGTTGAACTCCCCCACCACGGCCACGGTATAGGCCTGGGAGCGGAGCTTGTCCATCATCGAGTCGATGACGGCCAGCTCCTGGTCGTCAGGGGTCACGTTTGCCACGGCGTTTCGCAGCAGCTTCAGCTGGGCAAAGGCGTCCATCTTGTCCTGGCTCAGATTCACCTCATTCATAGCTCGTCCCTCCCGAAGTAATGGCTATCTCCGTCCGCTGGGCCAGGCCGCTCACGTAAGCGGCGATGCTCTTCTCTATGTCCTCCGACACGCTCTGGCGGAAGGTGCCGTTGTCTGTGAGCCTGTCGGAAAAGGTCTTGGCCACCCGGGCGCGGAGACTGTCTGTCACCACGCTGCCGGTGCTGATGAGCCGCCGGAGCACCACCGGCACGTTCAGCCGGGATGCGAACTGGTCGATGGGGATGTGCATGATGGGCACGGCCACCGCCGCCACCGCGAACAGCAGCACGTCCACGATGCCGCCGCCGGGGATGGCCATCAGCACGCCTCCCACCAGCGCCACGATGAGCACCTGCACGCTCTTGGACAGGAACGTCAGCTCGCCCCCCAAGTCCAGCTTCGGGTCGATGCCGTCCTGGAAGCCCCCCACGCCGGTCAGCTGCATTTGGCTCACGGCCACCCCGTACTGCTGGCATATCCCGTCTATCTGGGGCTGGAGGGCCATACACACCTGCATCAGCTCGTTTTTCACCACATTGCCCAGGGCCTCCTGCTCCTCCCGGCCCCCCAGGGCCTGGCGCACAGCCTTGACCACGGCGCCGTTCATATCCTCCAGGGCGGCGTAGCCGCCGCTCTTCCAGCGCTCGAAGTGCTCTTTCAGCTTGGCGCAGGTGAGCCCCGCCAGATGGTCGGACACGGCGGTTATCAGCTCGTCCATCCGGCCCCGGACCGCGCCGGATACGGCGTCTCCCGCCAGGTACTGGTCGATGGCGCTGTTGAAGGCCAGGATGGCGTCGTCCACACGGGCGGAATAGGCCAGCCCCTTGGCGATGGACAGCTCCGGCTCGTCGCAGACGACGATGACGGACCCGGCGAACGCCTTGGCGCACTGCTCCTGGAAAAAGCCCATCCTGGACGCCCCGCCGGTGAGCAGCACGAGCTCCGGGGGCCGGGCAGCCGTCTTCTCGGCGGCGCTGCGCAGAGCGTCCTCCAGCATCCCGGCGAAGCTCCTGCCCTCCAGGGCGCTCGTCTTCATCTGGATGACCCGGAATATGAGCGGGTCGTTCACCTGTATCAGCAGGTTCACCGGCTCCTCATACAGCAGCGTCACCATCTCCTGGCACTGGATGTTCTTCCCCCCGGCGGACTGGCGGGTGAAGTAATCCTCCTTTACCCGGCGGGCCGCCAGCAGGCAGTGGCTGCGCCAGGCCGGGGACTGGTCGAACACCCGCTCTATCTCCGCCCGATGGGGGGATGTGCGCACGGCCGCGTCCAAAATGGCCTCGTCCACGGCCCCGCCGCCCAGATACACGTCTCCGAACACCCCCACGTTGGTCTCCCGGCCGTCCACCACATAGGCGAAGTCCAATGTGGAGGAGCCGATGTCGATGACCAGGGCGCTTTTGGCGATCAGGGCCGGGTCCAGCTGGATGGTCTTGGCGTGCTTGGCGTACAAGAACGCCCCTCTCGACTCGGAGACCAGCCGGGGCTCGGGAAAGCCCGCCCGGCGTATCATATCCAGATACCGCTCCCGTGCCAGGCCGTCCCACCCGGCGGGGCAGCCCACCGTCACCCTGTCCCCCGGCCGGACCGTGTCCCCCAGCGCCTCCCGCAGGCCCTTGAGGAACCGGCCCATGTCCTCCAGGGCGTCGGGCTGGCCGGACAGGAACCTGGACTTGAACCGGACGGAAAGGTCACGGGCCGCCGTCTGGCCAATCGCGTCCATGCCGATGACGGGCCTGCCGTCCTCCCCGCTGGCCACGGCGGAGAGGAAGCTGCGCCGCCCGGTGATCACCACGGGCCGGGGCTCTATGCCGCTCCCGGCAGGCAGTACGCACACACAGCTCTCCCCGTCGCCCACGTCGATGCCGATATAGTTCACAGCCGCGCCTCCTCCCTTTTCTCCGGGTTCTCCAAATACTGTCCCTTGCACACCAGCGTCCCGTCGCTTATCTTGCACAGCGCCGGATAGACCGTCCGGGAGGCCTTCTTGGTGGGCATCACGTCGTAATACTGCGGTCGGGCCGGGTCATAGTCCTCCCAGCGCAGATCGTTGGCTCTCAGGAGCTTTTCCGCCGTGTACAGGGCGCTCTCCGGGGGATACTGGCCGTTGGCGAAGGCCCACACGTACTGGCACAGGGACAGCTCCGTCTGCTCCATGGGCATATCTGCCGGGACGATCATGTCGTCCAGCAATGCTCGCAGGTCCCTCATCTGGGCGTCGAAAAGCCTGGCCTGGCGGCCGATAAACTCGTCCAGATAATCCAGCCGCAGCTTCATCCGCACCGACACGGGCCCTTCCTCCCGGACAGGCAGCCCAAACCGCGCCGCCGCCAGGGCCAGGCCCGCCGCGAAAAACACGGCGCACCGCCACATCCCCTTGCCAGCCAGCAGGGAAAAGGCGAG
>CANRNA010000083.1 GCA_947631805.1 uncultured Oscillospiraceae bacterium
CCCGCGTTATCCACCAGATTGACGAGCAGCGAGCGCATCAGGTCCATGTTCACCGTGAGCTGGTCCGTGTCCCAGTCGGTCTCCAGGGCCACCCCACGGGCCGTCAGGGCGGGCTCCGTGCTCTGGCGCACCCGGTCGAACAGCTCCGCCGTGGGCACCCGCTCCAGATCTATCCTCCCCGCGGGGGTGATGAGCCGCAGCAGGGTCTGCACCAGCCGCTCCAGCCACCGGCACTGGTCCTGTATCTGGACCAGGGAGGCATCCCGCTCCTGGGCCGTCATATTGGCCGAGCGGAGCATGTCCGCGTGGAGGAGCACGGCGGTGAGGGGGGTCTTAAACTCGTGGGTGACCCCGCCGATGAACAGCCTCTGGCGCTCCGCCGTCTCCTCCAGGGCCGCCACCCTTGCCTGGACCGCGTCCGCCATGGCGTTGAAATCCGCCGCCAGGTCCCCTATCTCGTCGGCGGTGTCCACCTGGGCCCGGATGGCATACTCCCCCCCGGCGATGCGCCTGGCCGCCCCGGACAGGGCCGCCAGGGGCCGCGCCCCCCGGCGGATGAGCAGTGTCGTCAGCCCCACGCCCAGGGCGATGCCCGCCGCGCTCACCAGCGCGAAGGTGCGCGCCATGGCGGCGATGCTCTGGTGCACCTCCGTCACGTCCCGGAGCTGATACACCAGATACGACCGCTCCGCCAGCCCCACCGCGCTGCCCACCATGAGCATATCCCTGTCCCCCACGCGCCCCTCATAAAGGCCGAAGCGGTCCATGCCCGCGGCGGGCTCCTCCCACTGGCGGGAGTAGGGCAGATAGGCCGACGGGTCGATGCTCTGGGCGGACCAGACGACCTGGCCGTCGGCGGTCATGAGCACGGAGGAGCTGTCCGCGAACTGGGCGAAGCAGTACTTCACCAGGGCGTCCAGGGTGGAGGCGCTGTCTCCGGGGCGGACATAGTAGCCTGTCATGGCGTAGAAGGACGCGGCCAGGTCCCGCTGCCTGTCCTCCACCTGGGTCCGGGCCATGTCCAGCACGCTGCCCCTGGCGTACAGCAGCAGTATCCCCGAGCAGACGAGCACCGCCCCCGCCAGCACCGCCGCGCACACGCACGACGCCTTTTGCCACAGCTTCATCTCAGCGCTCCTCCAGTCTGTATCCCAGCTTGGGGATGGTCCTGATGGCGTCGGCCAGGTCCAGCTTCTTGCGCAGGCCCGCTATTTTCATGTCCACCGCCCTTGTCTCCCCCACATAGTCATAGCCCCATATCTCCGCCAGGAGCTGCTCCCGGGTGACGGTCAGGTTCTTGTATTTGAGCAGCATCAGCAGCACCTCGAACTCCATGGGCTGCAATTCCACCCGCTCACCGCCCTTGGTGACGGCGCGGGTGTCGCTGTTGACCTCCACGTCCCGGACCCGGTAGACCGTGTTCAGCCGCCCGGTGCGCCGGAGCACCTTTTCGATGCGCACCATCAGCGTCAGCATATCGAAGGGTTTGACGATGTAGTCCTCCGCCCCGTCCCGCAGTCCCCGTATCTCCGAGGCCGCGTCCGTCTTGGCGGTCATGTATATCACCGGGATGTTGTATTTTTCCATGCACCCGAACAGCTCGAACCCGTCCATGCCCGGCAGCATGATGTCCAGCAGCGCCAGGTCATAGGCGTGGTCCGCCTCCAGGGACGCGGCCGCCCGGCGGCCGTCGTCGAACACGGCGCAGTCATAGCCCACCACCTGCAGGTTCAGCGCTACCGCGCTGGATATGCCCCCGTCGTCCTCCACCAGCAGGATCCTGTTTTTCATGCCGTAAGCTCCTTTCCCGGTTTTCCTCCATTATAACAGCCCGCCCCCTGCGGGTCGTGTAATTTCTTTGTAATTTCTGCGTATATAAAAAAGCGGGAGGCCGCCGCCTCCCGGAAAATGATCGCTCAGGCCGTTTTGGCCTGGCCCCAGCCTCTTTTGAACACCAGATATTCCGCCAGCAGGCACACCGGCGCCGCCGCCAGCACGTCCACCGCCGAGTGCTGCTTGACAAAGCACACGGAAAAGCATATCCCTATCACGTCCGCCGTCAAAAACACCTTCCACCACAGAGGGCTCTCCCTCCGGCGCAGGAACACGGACAATATGCCCAGGGAGTAGGCCACGTGCAGAGACGGGCACACCCCCGTGTTGGTGTCGAAGGCGTAGATGAACCCCATGACGGCCGTCAGGACATTGTCCCGCTCGAACACCTCCGGCCGCAGGTCCTGGCGGGTGGGATAGAGGATATAGGCGGCCATGGCCACCGCCTGGGTCACCATGATATAGGTCTGGAGCCTGCGGAAGCTGTCCACGTCGTACAGGAGAAAATACAGCAGCGACCCGAACACCAGCAGATACCAGGTGCCGTAAAACAGCAAAAACCACTCGTTGAAGGGTATCACGTCGTCCAGCCAGCAGTGGACCGGGTGGCACCGCTCCGCCGGTATGAGATTTTCCGTGAGAAAATACAGGGCGAAATACCCCAGCCACCCCAGCAGCAGCTTTAAGTGGCTGAACCGGGGCTCGTTCACCCGGTTTAAGCGAAACTGCCTGTAATCAACCGTCGGCGTCTTCATGGGCATACACCTCCACAGGGACATTTTTCGGGTACTCCCCCTTGGGCACGTTCCGGTAGGGCACCACGGTGTGCTCCGGCAGGGAGGCGGCCATGGCGGTTATCTCCTCCATCAGATAGCGGCAGATGCGCTCCCGCTCCCGGGCGATAGGGGCGGCCGGGTCAAAGCGGATGGGCTTTCCCAGATACATGGTCCGCAGGGCGGGGGCTATGTACATGGGCACGAAGTCCAGCGCCTTCCCCGTCTTTTTGTAATACAGCTTTGCCACGTCCACGAACTTGTCCTGAAAATCATAGACGATGTTGTTGTACTTCCTGTTGTGCTCGGGGTATATGACGATCCGGCTGCCCTCCTCCAGACGGCTCATGGTGATGCGGAAGGTGGAGGCCAGGCGCATGTCGTGGTAGACCGGGATGGTGTGGGCGTTATTGAAAATGCACACGGACAGGGGCGCGATGACATAGCTCATGAGCTTATAGTACCAGCGGATGTACCCCGGCTTGAAGGACCAGAAGTCCTCGAAGGCGTAAGCGGGCACCTCCTTCAAGTGCATCATCTGCCCGGCGCACCAGATATAGTGCCTGCCGGGAAAGTACAGCTCCCCGGCGATGGGGCCGTTCATCTGGGTGTGGTTGCCCACCACGATGGCCTCGCCCTCCGGCAGGTTCTCCGTGCCGGAAACAGCGGTCTTCGGGTAGAACAGGCGCACCAGCATCCGGATGAAGCGGTACAGCAGCGATGTCTTCTTGTCTTCCATTGCCGTCTCCTTTCCGCCGCGGGGCTCACCGCAGCTCATAGTTTTTCATGTGGGCCAAATACAGCCGCTCGGCCCTGGACAGCTTCTCCGGCTCCCGGTAGCCCAGCCCGTAGGTGAAGCCCAGGGTCGGCTCTATCTCCGCGCAGACGATGGCGGGGTCCTGGCGGAAGGACGCGGCGAATTCCCGCCCGTGGAGGGACACCCCCATCCCCGCCTTCACCAGGTCGATGCAGCCGGTGGAGCTGCCCTCGTACACCACCTGGGGCGCCACGCCCTCCCGCCGGAAGGCGGCGTGTATCAGGCTGCTGAGGGCCCCGTCCCTGGCGGGCAGCAGAAGCCGCTCCCGCCCCAGGGCCCGGAGGGTCACACGCCCCGCCTCCGCGCAGGGGTGGTCCCGGCGGAACATGGCCACGATGGCGCTCTCCGCCAGAGGCATGAACGCGTAGCTCTCCGCCCCCCGGAAGTTGGAATAGGTGGGGAAGATGTTCACCAGCTTTTTCTGGAACATGTCGTAAAGGCCGAACTCGTCCGCCTCCACCATGGTGAAGGGCAGGTCGGGATGGGCATGGCGAAAGCTTGTGATGTACTTGGCCAGGTCGTAATACTGGGGGTTTTGCATGACGGCGATGATCAGCGGCGGCGCGGCGGGCCGCTTCATGCCCTCCAGGACGATCTCCGCCTCCGAGCAGAGCACGGCGATCTTTTTCGCGTAGGGCAGATAGGCCTCTCCCCCGGCGCTGAGCCGGATGGTCCTGGTGGTGCGCTCAAACAGCGTCAGGCCCAGCTCCCGCTCCATGGCCTGGATGTGCTTGGACAGAGACGACTGGGAGATGAACAGCCTCTCCGCCGCCTCGCTGAAGTTCAGGCATTCCGCCAGCATCACGAACTCTCTGATGTAGCCGGTATCCATCGGGCGTCCTCCAAAAAACGACATATATTCCCCTTGGGAATAAATTGTACCGCAAAGTGAATTGTTTTGCAACCTGTCTCACGATATACTTTATTCATAAATTGTTCATTTTTTATAGATAATGAACAAAAAAATCATTGACCGGGAGGACAATATTATGCTTTTCCAGGTGTACGGAGAAAACTCGATCTATCAGATCATCGGCTGGGTGCTGGTGTTTCTGGGCCTGGTAGTGACCAACGAGATACAGCGCCGGAGCAAGCTGGGCGGCTACGGATTTTTCGTGGCCCTGCTGGGCGGCCTGACGGTGTATTTCATCGCCATCTATGTGGGCGCGGCCCGCGGCGCGGAGTGGGCGCTGAATAACCCCACCTACGTCTACATGAACAGCTGGTTCCATTACGCCAAGCTGTACGCCGCCTCCATCGGCTGCATCGGCTTCATGTGGCTGAAGTACAAGACCGCCCTTGGCAAAAAGGACTGGTTCAAGTGCTATCCCTTCGTCATCGTGGCCATCAACATCCTCATCGCCGTGGCCAGCGACTTCGAGAGCGCCGTCAAGGGCTCTCTCGCCCTGTCCCAGACCGGCAGCCGCTGGTGGCTGTCCAGCGAGGGCGTGTGGCTGTACGGCGGCTGGTGGAACTGGGCCAACGGCCTGGCCGGCATCATCAACATCCTGTGCATGACCGGCTGGTGGGGCATCTACTCCTCCAAGAAGCATGACGACATGCTCTGGCCCGACATGACCTGGGTCTACATCGTGGCCTATGACATCTGGAACTTCGTGTATACCTATCTGAACCTGCCCACCCACTCCTGGTACTGCGGCTTCGCGCTGCTGCTGGCCCCCACCGTGGCGGCCATCTTCTGGAACAAGGGCGGCTGGATCCAGAACCGGGCCAACACCCTGGCCACCTGGTGCATGTTCGCCCAGGTCTTCCCCATGTTCCAGGACTACAGCCGTTTCTCCGTCATCCCCAGCCTGTACGCCGACGGCTTCATGGACAAGGCCGTCCATCCCACCCTGGTGGATCCCCGGGCCCAGGGCGTGGTGGCCGTGCTCAGCATCCTCATCAACTGCGCCGCGCTGGCTCTTATCGTCAAGAGAGCCAAGGCCCAGCACATCAACCCCTACAAGCAGGAGGTCTTCAAGGGCACCCGCGATTTCGAGGAGGCCATGGCCCGGGCCGAGTGAGCGCCGCCTATCGACCGTATCCCCCCAAAACACATACCCTATGCCCCTTTTTGGGGCATAGGGCCATTCTGAAAAGAGGAGAGAACTATGGCTGACATTCATGATCCCAATCCCGATAAGATCGTGCGGGAGGAGCCCATGCGGGAGCCCATCGCCAAGCTGGGCAAGCTGATAACCGACCGCATCCCCCAGAAGCTGGGGCTGAAGAAGATCACCAAGGACGACCCGGAGTACTGGGCCCTGTCCGCCATCCTGACAGACGAGGAGGCGGAGTTCGCCGCGAAGCTGGGCGTCCGCAAGCCCAAGACCTTCAAGGAGATACAGCAGCTCAGCGGCATGGAGACGGAAAAGCTGGAAAAGATGCTGGAGCATCTGAGCTGGCTGGGCATCCTGGAGTACAACTGGGAGAATCTGGACGGCAAGAACCCGAACCACGAAAAGCGCTGGGTCCTGCCCATGTACGTGCCCGGCAGCGCCGAGTTCACCAACATGAACATGGACGTCATCGGCCAGTACCCGGAGATGGGCCGGTTCTTCGAGCGGATGAGCTTTCTGCCCCTGACCAAGGTCACCCCCATGGTGCCCCCCGGCGGGGCGGGCATCGGCATGCACGTCATCCCCGTGGAGAAGGCCATCGAGATGGAGAGCACCTCCGTCTCCCTGGAGCATATCTCCCACTGGCTGGACAAATACGACGGCAAGTACGCCGCCAGCCCCTGCTCCTGCCGCCGCTCCCGCCAGACCTACGAGGAGGGCTGCGCCGACGATTTCATGGACTGGTGCGTGGCCGTGGGCGACATGGCCGACTACGTAGTAGAGACCAACAAAGGCGGCCGCTACATCACCAAGGAGGAGGCCCTGGCCATCTTCAAGAAGGCCGAGGACAACGGCTTCGTCCACCAGATAACCAATATCGACGGCGAGAACAAGATATTCGCCATCTGCAACTGCAACGTGAACGTCTGCTACGCCCTGCGGACCAGCCAGCTTTTCAACACCCCCAACATGTCCCGCTCCGCCTACGTGGCCCACGTGGACAAAAACGAGTGCGTGGCCTGCGGCCGGTGCGTGGAATACTGCCCCGCCGGGGCGGTGAAGCTGGGCCAGAAGCTGTGCCGGGCCGACGGCAGCGAGGTGCAGTATCCCCGCCAGCCCCTGCCCAGCGAGCAGAGCTGGGGCGAGCACATGTGGACCGTGGATTACCGGGACAAAAACCGCATCAACACCCATGAGACCGGCACCTCCCCCTGCAAGACCGCCTGCCCCGCCCACATCGCCGTTCAGGGCTATCTGAAGCTGGCGGCCCAGGGCAAGTACACCGAGGCTCTGCAGCTCATCAAGCGGGAGAACCCCTTCCCTGCCGTCTGCGGCCGGATATGCAACCGCCGGTGCGAGGACGCCTGCACCCGCGGCACCGTGGACCAGGCCGTCGCCATCGACGAGGTCAAGCGGTTCATCGCCCAGCAGGACCTGGACGCGGCGACCCGCTTCATCCCCGAGAAGGTCATCCCCAAGGTCCGGGGCGAGTTTGAGGAGAAGATAGCCATCATCGGCGGCGGCCCGGCGGGCCTCTCCTGCGCCTACTATCTGGCGGAGAAGGGCTATCGGCCCACCGTGTTTGAAAAGGAAGCGCGCGTGGGCGGCATGCTCACCAACGGCATCCCCTCCTTCCGTCTGGAGAAGGACGTGGTCCAGGCCGAGATAGACATCATCAAGGCCCTGGGCGCCGAGTTCAAGACCGGCGTTGAGGTGGGCAAGGACGTGACCATCCCCCAGCTGCGCGAGCAGGGCTACAAGGGCTTTTACGTGGCCGTGGGCCTCCAGTCCGGCGGAAAGCTGGGCGTGCCCGGCGACGACGCCGAGGGGGTCACCTCCGGCATCGACTTCATGCGCGCCGTGAACATCGGCGGCGGCGCCAAGCTCTCCGGCAAGGTGGTGGTCATCGGCGGCGGCAACATCGCCGCGGACGTGGCCCGCACCGCCGTGCG
>CANRNA010000084.1 GCA_947631805.1 uncultured Oscillospiraceae bacterium
CGGTCTGCTTCTTGTGGCGGCCGTGGGTGTCCAGGGTCTTGCGGATCTTTTCGCGGTAGGCCACGCGGGCGGGGCTGAGCTCCACCTCCACGCCGAACTTGCTCTTCAGCTTGGAGCACAGCACGTCGATGTGCATGTCTCCGGCGCCCGCCACCACCTGCTGGTGGGTCTCGGCGTTCAGGTTCACGGTGAAGGCCGGGTCCTCCTCGGCCAGACGGGCCAGGCCCTGGGCGACCTTGTCGTCCTGGCCCTTTACCTTGGGGGCGATGGCCATCTGGTAGCAGGGCACGTCAAAAGTGATGCCGGGCAGAGCCTCCACAGCGCCCGCGGCGCAGAGGGTGTCGCCGGTCTTGGTGTCGCTCAGCTTGCTCACGGCGCCGATGTCGCCGCAGCATATCTCCGTGACCTCGGTGTTCTTCTTGCCCTGCATGGAGTAGATGTGGCCCAGCTTTTCCTGGGCGCCGCTGCGGGCGTTGGTCAGGGTCATATCGGCGGTGACCTTGCCGGAGACGACCTTGAACAGGGAGAACTTGCCGAACTGGTCGGACACGGTCTTGTACACGATGGCCTTGGACGGGCCGTTGGGGTCCAGAGCCTTCCCGCCCTCAGAGGGTACGGGGAAGATGTTCACGATGGCGTCCAGCAGCACCTGGGTGCCCATGCCGGTGACGGCGCTGCCGCAGTACACCGGACAGATGCCTCCGTCGGCCACGCCGGTGCTCAGAGCGCCGGATATCTCCTCAGGGGACAGCTCCATGGTCTCGAAGTATTTCTCCATCAGCTCCTCGCTGGTCTCGGCGGCAGACTCGGCCAGCTCCGTGTACAGCTCGTCCAGACGGCCGCTCATGGAGTCGGGAACGGGTATCTCCACCCGCTTGGCGCCCTCCATCTTATAGGCCTTGCGGGTGATGACGTCCACGATGCCCACATACTTGTCGCCGTCCTTGATGGGGGCGGTCATGGCGCACACGGAGTTGCCGAAGCGCTCCCGCAGGCCGTCAAAGGTCTTGTCGAAGTCGGCGTGCTCCTCGTCCAGCTTGGAGATATAGATGGCACGGGGCTTGCCAGCGTCCTTGAGATACTTCCAGCTCTTCTCGGCGCCCACGTTCACCCCGTCCTTGGCGGAGACGCAGATGACGCCGATGTCGGCCACGCGCAGGGCCTGATAGACCTCGCCCACGAAGTCGAAGAAGCCCGGAGTGTCGATGATGTTGATCTTATGGTCCTTCCACTTGGCGTACATGGTGGCGGCGGAGATGCTGATCTGGCGGCGGATCTCCTCCGGGTCGAAGTCGCTGACGGTGTTGCCATCGACCACCTTGCCCTGCCGGTCGGTCATGCCCGCGACGGACAGGATGTTCTCCGCCAGAGAGGTCTTGCCGTTGCCGCCGTGGCCCAGAAGGCAGATATTGCGGATGGTTTTCAGTTCGTAGCTCATGTGTCGTCTCCTTACTAGATACTATTTGAAAGTTAAAAATAGGCAGTTCATCAAATATTTATTATACACGATTGGCAAAACCTTGGCAATACTCTATAAAATAATTTTCTGTATTTTACCGGCTCTGGCCGAAGGCCAGTATCAGCGCCGGGAGGGCCCACAGGACCATATAGCTGAGCACGTTGCCGACCGTGGCGGTGTCGTAGGACCCGGCCCGGCACAGCAAAAACATGGTCACCAGGCCGATGACGGTGCCCGCCAGGGAGAGGACGGTGCCCGTGCGGCAGCTGCTGTAGAGCTTGCGCCCGGATTCGGCGGCGTCCACCAGCGGGCCCATGCCCGTGCGGGAGAGCACGGCGGCGGTGGGGCTGTCGGCGGAGGCGGAGGCGGCCATGCTGTACCGCTCCCGGAAGGAGGGAAAGCTGAAGCTGTCGGTGGGGACCCGGAAGAGCTGGCGTATCATCAAGGGGGTGATGTTGAAATCCCGGATGGCGAAAATGGGCTGGGTGCGCCCCTGCAGGAGCGTCACCAGCGCCTCCTGGACGCTGGTCACGGGGATGTATTCCAGGGTGAACACCCCCACCAGCTCCCCGCTCAGGGCGGTGCAGACGGCGTTTTTCACCGCCATGTTCTGAGGCAGGCGGATGCCCATCAGGTTCATGAACCCGGCCGAGCCCACCAGCACCTGCTCCCCGTTCACCCGTGCGGACAGGCCGCCGCCCTCGTGGCAGCGAAATTCCTCCGTCTCCACCAGGGAGTAGCCCCGGCGCTCGATGAGCTCCATGAACACCCCGGCCACGCCGCTGCCGGAGGCGGCCAGCAGGCTGGCGGTGCAGGCGACCACCCGCTCCACCTTGGCCCCCTCCAGGATGTTGATGCCGCTGAGCTTCATGGTCCCCGGAGGGAAAAGGTCCCCGTCGGACAGGACGAGGCGGCGGATGCGGCCTATCTCGGCGCACCCGGCGTAGCCCGCGATGGCCGCGCCGGAGGCCTGGAGCTTCCGGGCGGTCATGGAGTAGGGCAGGGGGAAGCTGAGAAAGGCGGTGAAGGAGGCGCTCACGGCCAGCATGGCAGACAGGTTGTGGAGGAAATAGACCCACTGGCCGTTCATGGAGGCCAGCGCCGCCAGCAGCAGGGACGCGCCCAGCAGCAGGGGGGCGGCGGTGGCGTACACCGTCTGGCAGAAGTCGGGCTGCTCCGTGCGCCGCACCACGCCCGCGGCGGGGCGGACGGTCCGGCTGAGGTATTTGACGCCCTTGCCCGTCTCCTCGGCGGTGAGGGCGGAGGGATTTTTGGATATGGCGGCCATGCGCATGGTCCGAGCCCGGGCGGTGCAGTCCAGCTTTTCGCCCCACAGGGCGGCGGCCAGGGAGAAGGCGCCCACCGCGCAGAAGGGCAGGTTCGTCCCGCCGCCCCGCATGACCGTCAGGGCGTCGATGGCGCTCAGCACCGCCGCCAGCACGGCCAGGGACTCCGCCCCAGGGTGCAGGTCGAACAGCTGCCGCAGACCGGCCGCCAGGATGTCCAGGGTACACATCATCACCGTGGCCAGAAGCAGCAGGGATACCCCGGACTGGACGATGATGCTGCTGCCCAGGATGCCCGCCATAGGCAGGCGAAGGCTTATCCAGGCCAGGACGATGCACAAGAACACGCACACCCGGAGCCGGAACCGGAGGGGGCGCAGCTGCTGGCCGTAGAACTTGCTGGCCCGGCGGGGCTCCATCTCCTCCGTCTCCCGGATGTCCACCGGGTCGGGCCAGTTGGCCGCCTCGGCCTTCTGCATCTGCCGACGGGCCATGCGGGTGGCGGCCATGCGCACCAGGGGCATCAAAAACCGGTCGGCGGCGCTGGCGGGCTCCTCCTGGGCGGGGCGGGCCTGGGCGCGGGCGCGGTCCCGGTCGTCCCGGACAGGGCGGCGGGGCCGGGTCTCTTCCTCCGGCTCCTCCTCGTAGGGCGCCTCTTTCTCCTCCGGCTCGGGCTGGGGGAGGTCGATGTCCATGGTGATGACCCCGTCGGGGGAGATATGTATCCGGGGCTTTTTGGGCCCCTCGCCGCCCTCCGCCGGGGAGGCGGCTTCGGTGCCGTCCTCGTCCTCGTCGTCGCCCAGCAGGTCCGCCAGGTCGTCGAAGATGTCGTGCTTTTTCTCCGCCGGGGCGGGGGCCTGGGCGGGGGCGTCCTCGTCCTCGTCGTCGCCCAGCAGGTCGGCCAGGTCGTCAAAGATGTCATGCTCCTTCGCCTGGCTGGCGGCCTTTTCCGCCTCCCGCCGCTGGCTCAGCGTCTCGCCCAACGCCTCCATGACGATCTGCCGGGAGCGCTGGGCGATGGCCTCGGCGGTCCTGACAGGCTGGTCGGGAGATGGTTTTTCTCCCGACGGCTTGTCCCCGCTGGCCGCCCCCCGCTTCCGGTAGCTTTCCAGAACAGACTCCAGGGAATATTCCCCGAAGTCGGGCAGTAGATTGTCCAGATAGTGGTCACTCATAGCGCTGCCTGACGATCTCATAAAGAAGGACCGCCGCCGCGGCGGAGGCGTTCAGGGAGTTGACCTTCCCCAGCAGGGGGATGTCCATGACAAAGTCGCAGGCCTCCCGCACCAGGCGGGACATGCCCGCGCCCTCCGAACCGATCACAAGGCAGATCGGGCCCTTCATATCCGTTTTCCAAAGGGGGCTGCCGCCCCCGGCCTCCGCGCCGTATATCCAGACGCCCCGCTTTTTCATGGCCTCCAGGGCGGCGACCAGATTGGGCACCCGGGCGATGAGGATGTGCTCCGCCGCCCCGGCGCTGGTCTTGTTCACGGCGGCGGTGACCCCGGCGCTGCGGTGCTTGGGGATGACGATGCCATGGGCCCCGGCGCACTCGGCGCAGCGGATGACGGCCCCCAGGTTCCGGGGGTCCTCCAGTCCGTCGCATACCACCACGAAGGGGGGCTGGCCCAGCTCCTCCGCCCTGGCGAGGATGTCCTCCAGGGTGCAGTACTCCCTGGCGGCGGCCACGGCGATGACGCCCTGGTGGGCGTGGGTCTGGCTCATGGCGTCCAGCTTCCGCCGGTCGCACTCCGTCACCACGGCCCCGGCGGCCCTGGCGCTGGAGGCGATGAAGGCGAGAGCCCTGTCGCTGCTGTCCCGGACGAGAAACACCTTGTCCAGGGGCCTTCCGGCCCGGATGGCCTCCGTAACGGCGTTTTTTCCCTCGATTATGTTTTCTTCTGACATATTCATACAGATTGTACTATAACACAAACATCTGTGATTTGGAAGACATAAAATCTCGTTTGCCAAAAAATACTGTCCCCCAGGGGGCGGGTTTTGAAAATTGTGTGGACTTTACGCCCAAAAAAGGGTATGATTGGAGGGAGGTGATGAAGTTGAGGTCCTTGAACCGAAAGATCGAGCGGTTTTGCTATAGCCATCCCCGGTTCGGTATCCCCCGGCTGATGATGTTCGTGGTCATCGGCAAGGTCATCGTGTGGCTGTTCTGCCAGATGGATACCACGGGCATGCTGCTGTATTACCTGTATTTTGACCCGGCGCTGTTCTGCCGGGGGCAGGTGTGGCGCCTTCTCACCTTCGCCCTGGTGCCGGACGCGGGGGGCCTTTTGTGGTTCGCCATCGCCCTGTATTTTTACTACTTCATCGGCAACAGTCTGGAACAGGCGTGGGGTCCGGGAAAGTTCACCATCTACTACCTGAGCGGCATGGTCCTCACGGCCCTGTATTCCCTGGTGTACTACTGGATATCGGGCCGGTCGGTGCTGGTGAGCTCCTCGTACCTGAACCTGTCGCTGTTTTTCGCCTTCGCCACCCTGTGGCCCGACCAGCGGGTGCTGCTGTTTTTCTTCATCCCGGTGAAGATCAAGTGGCTGGCCTGGGCGGACGCGGCGCTGTTTCTGCTGTCGGTGGTCCAGTATATCATCCACGGCAGCATCGGCCTGGCGCTGGTGCCACTGGTGGCCATGGCCACCTACCTCATCTTCTGCGGGGAGTGGCTGATAGACCTGGTGCGCCCGTCCTCTGTCCGGCGCAAGACCGTCCAGCGGGCCCGGACCATCCAGTTCAGGCAGGCGGCCAAAAAGGTCCAGCAGGAGCAGGAGGCCCAGGGCTACACCCGCAAGTGCTCCGTCTGCGGTCGGACGGACAGGGACTATCCGGACCTGGAATTCCGCTATTGCAGCCGGTGCGCGGGCTATCACTGCTTCTGCATCGACCACATCAACGATCATATCCACTTTACAGAGTAAACGAACAACGATTTCAGAAACGAAGGGATGACAGTGCGGCGGAAAAGCATCAGGAGAATGTTGGGCACCGTGACGCTCACGGCGCTGCTGATATGCCTTATGTGTCTGGTGCGGGGCACCAAGCGGACGGTGTCGGCGGCCAGCTATGTGCCCGCCTGGCCGGGCCGGTCGGCGGCGAAGCAGGCCCAGACCGAGCCGGAACAGGACGCGGAGGCCCTGTCTCTGGAGGTGTCCGAGGTGGTCACCCCGACCCCGGCGCCCACGGTCACCCCCGTGCCGGGGGACCTTCCGGCGTTCGCGCCGGAGCAGCGGGCCTCCAATGTGATATCCTCCACCTCCATCATGAACCGGGGGGACGAGGTGAACCGCTACGCCGCCGACCAGGCCCACACCATCGACTTCGGCTGGCCGGGCGATTATGCCCAGATACCGGGCATCGTCACCTTCCGGGGCAACAACTTTCGCAACACCTCCAGCTACGGCACGGCGGCCATGAACGCCGGTCAGTTCGGGGACAGCTGGGCCGTGACCACCGGCGGCATGACCGGCAACGGCTCCTACTGGGGCGGCAGCGGCTGGACGGGCCAGCCCCTGGTGGTGGAGTGGCCACGGGAGACGCGCCAGATCATGGACATGTACGACTGGGCCAAGCAGAAGGACGGGCTGGTGGAAGTCATTTACGCCACGCTGGGGGGACGGGTCTATTTCATCGACCTGGAGACCGGCGAGCAGACACGGGAATCCCTCAACCTAGGCTACACCTTCAAGGGGGCCGGGGCATTGGACCCCAGGGGCTATCCGCTCATGTATGTGGGCGGCGGCGTGCCGGGACCCAACGGGACGCCCCGCATCATGGTGGTCAGCCTCATAGACGGCGAGGTGCTCTACACCACGGGCAACGGGGACAGCTTCGCCCCCCGTGGCTGGACCGCCTGGGACAGCTCCCCCCTGGTGGACGCGGAGACCGACCAGCTCATCTACCCCGGAGAGAACGGGGTGCTGTACATCATCGACCTGAACACCGCCTACGACCCGGCGTCGGGGACCATATCCGTGGACCCGGAGGTGGTGAAGTTCACCTATATCTCCGAGACGGCGAAGAAATACCTCTACGGCATGGAGGACAGCGCCATCGCCTGGCGGGGACACCTGTTCATCGCCGACAACGCCGGGGACTTTCTGTGCATCGACCTGAACGACCTGTCCATCGTCTGGTGCTTCGACACCCTGGACGACACCAACTGCACCGGCGTGCTGGAGCTGGACGAGACGGGACACCCCTATATCTACATGAGCACCTCCTTCCACAACGGCTGGCGGAGCTGGACCACGGCGGAGATACCCGTGTGGAAGATAGACGCCGTCACCGGCACAGAGGTGTGGCACAGAAGCTACGAGTGCCACTCCCTGACGGACCTGTCCGGGGGCGTCCAGGGCTCTTTGAGCCTGGGGACGGGCCCCCTGGAGGGGATACTGTACGTGTCCATGGCCCGGTACCCGGACCTAAACGACGGCCACCTGCTGGCGTTGGACACCGAGACGGGGGAGGAGCTGTGGCGCTACCACTCCGACAGCTACTCCTGGTCCACCCCCGTCACCTTCTATGACACCGACGGCAACGGCTATGTGCTCTACGCCACCTGCATCCAGGGACAGCTATTCATGTTCGACGGCCTGACCGGCAAGCTTTACGACACCTTTGACTTTGGCTGCACCGTGGAGGCCACCCCGGTGGTGTA
>CANRNA010000085.1 GCA_947631805.1 uncultured Oscillospiraceae bacterium
ATGTCCCGATAGCCCTTTTCCTGCAGGGCCTGAAAGGCATAAGACAGCATATAATAGACGTTTTTGACCGGTATCACCGCACGGCTCCCCGCAGCTGGTCCGCCCATCTTCTCACCTTGCCCGGCTCGTCGAACCAGTACTCCCGCAGAAGAGGGATGATCTCAAATTCCACGATGCCGGACAGCGTCTCGGCGTCCGCCTGTTTCAGAGAGCAGAAAAAGCTGTGACCTATGCGAAAGCCCTCGCCCAGCCCATCGTCCCCCGCGATATCCTCGTTCAAACTGACCACGCACTGGATGAGCTTATCAAATCTGGGACTGTTCAGCGCCGCCTGATAGGCGCGAAAGCCCGCCGAGCTGAAGCCGGGCGTCATATCAAAAAAGGCGAACCGTCTCCGCAGAGCGTAATCCATCAGCGCCAAGCTCCGGTCGGCCGTGTTCATCATGCCCAGGATATATACGTTCTCAGGCACGGAGAACTTGTCCCTGGAGTAAAGAAGCTGCAGCTCCACGCCACGCTTGTCGCTTTCCACGAGCATGAACAGCTCGCCGAATATCCTGCCCAGGTTGCCCCGGTTGATCTCGTCGATGATGAAGAAATAGTCGTTGCCGCTGTCTATCTCCGCCCGCTTGCACAGCTCGTAAAATACGCCCTTGGTGATGGAAAAGCCATTCTCCGACGGGCGGAAGCCCTCCACGAAATCCTCGTAGGAGTAGCTTTGATGGAACTGGACCATCATCACCCGCTCCTGGTCCATGACTCCCATCATGGAATAGGCCAGTTTTCTGGCGGCGTATGTCTTTCCGACGCCGGGAGGGCCCTGTAAGATCACGTTTTTCTTCTTTTTGACCAGCGCTGTCAGCGTCCTGTAGGCCGCCTCGTCCATATAGACGTCGCGGAGAAAATCCTCCGGCCCGTAAGCGGAATACGCCACCTCCGCTTCCTCGGCGTCGAGGGCGTTCTCATCCTCAAAAAGCGCGTTCAGCTTTTTCACATAGTCCGTGTAGGGAGTGATGTCCGTCAGCGTTTTCATCGCCGCCTGACCGGGATGGGGCCACTCCCCCTTGTGGGTCCAATCCACCCGGCGGATATGACAGAAGCCGTCCGAGGCAGCCGGGTCATACCGGTAATCGGAGCAGACCAGCCCCCGGCCAACGAGAAGGCCCATGCCCTTTTTCACGAACACCACGTCCCCCGGACGCATTTCATTGGCAAACTGCCACGTGGCGTGGGCGGCGTTCGTATAGGGCTTGTCAGCGGCGATGCGGGCCTTCATGGCCTGCTTCATCTCATCCTTGCTGGCATACCTCCGCAGGTCCCCTATCTCCCCCCAGCCGATGGCCATGATCCCCGCGTCGTAAAACGCCTCCCATTTGCTGGCGTTATTGCCTGGGGAATATATCCAATACCGCGCTGGCCGGGCCTCTTCCTCCACATATTGCAGCTCATTTTCCGTTTCCGGCTCCTCGGGGATATTCCCCGGCTCAGCCGCGCCGTAATAGCGGCTGATGTAAAACCCCACGTCCGCCGTAAGGGTCCGGCGCTGGCTGTCCGCATAGCAGCCGTCGGCGGCAATGAGCGCATCCACCATGCCCACCAGCTCTCTGTCCTGGCTGATGAGCTGTCTCATCTCGTCGTACAAGGTGAAGCAGCCCCGTAGATTATCCGTATACGCACCCTTTTTGACACGTATGTCGCTGTGCAGGACCTCCGCCACCCGCTTGACCTCAGAGTATTTGTATATGTAGTACTTATCGGGGAACCGCAGCCAAAGATAAACGCTGACGGCGTTCTCATCCTGATAATGCTGTGCCTGGCGGCTGGCATATCTGGGGGAAAAATTCTGCGCCCGGTCCTTGAACGCCTGGATGCGCTGGAACACGTCCCGGCTCTCATCATATAGCTCCCGGAACATAGTCCTGACCTTTTCCGGGTCCTCCCGGGCGGCCTCCAGGATCATCCCCGCCGGAAAATGGTTCTGGGAGGCGAGCAGATTGACGGTCTTGTCCAGAGCCTTTGCGAGCATCCCGGCAAAATCCGCCGCCTCTATGTCCCAGTACTTTTGAAACCAACTCACCGCCCGCCATTTATACGCCTCCCGCGACCACTGAAACACGTGGATGTCCCGCTTATAGCAGGCCAGGGCGTCCTGAAGCCTCTCTCTGTCAAACATATTGCCGTCTCCCTCTCTGGCTGTATGGGATATATCCTATCCTGATATCTTCTGCGGACGGGCGTACAAAACGTCCCTGCCCTCAGTTGCCCCCTCAGATATCCAGCAGTGACACCAGGTCCTGGTGTATGGCCTCTATGGAGCGCATGGCCCCGCCGTCGGTGCACAGAAGCGGCGTCCAGCCCAAGGTGCAGCAGCAGTACTCCGCCGCCTTCCTGGCCCGGGCCATGTAGGCCCGGTCGGCCTCGTGGATATCCTCCCGGCTCTCGTCCCCGCCGTAGCGGGCCAGCAGGAGCTTTTCCGTGACGGCAGCCTCCGCCTGGAGGAATATCACCCGGTCCGGGGCGGGGATGCCCAGAAGGTCATATTCAAAATGGAACAGCCACCGCAGAAAATCCGGCCACTGGTCCTCCGGCAGCTTGGAGCACTGGTGCACGGCGTTGGAGGTGGTGTACCGGTCCGCTATCACCACGCCGCCGCCCCTATAAAAGTCCTCCCAGTCCCGCTTGAAGCTGGCGTACCGGTCCACGGCGTAAAAGGCGGAGGCGGCGTAGGCGTTCACGTCTCCCGGCTCCCGGCCCATCTCCCCCCGCAGATACATCTTCACCAGCGCGGAGGACTCGCTGTCATAGTTGGGGAAAAACACCACCCTGGCGGGGGTCCCCCTGTCCTGGAGCGCCTGGCGCAGGCGCTTGACCTGGGTGGTCTTGCCGGTGCCGTCCACGCCCTCTATGACGATGAGCTTTCCCTTCCGTTCCATATCCTATCCTCCTCGTATCGCCGCGCCCGGCGGCCTGTCAGGCGCCCGCGGGGCCCGTCACAGCTCCTCCACGGACAGAACGCCCTCCACCGCCCCGATGGCAGCCAGAATGGCCTCGGAGCTGTGCTTTTTGTTCATCTGCAGGGTGAATATCACGTTGGCGGTCTTCTTCTCCGACTCCGGGGAGCGGGTGATGACCATGTTTTGGATCTTTACCTCCATTTGGCGCAGCAGTTCCAGCACCGCGTCCAGGCTCTCCTTCTCGCTGTACTCCATGAGCAGGTTTATCTCGGCGCTATTCTCCAGGATGTGGTACTCCCACTTGGAGAACACCAGCTCCGCCGCCAGCACCAGCACCGTGGCGAAGATGCCCCCCTCGAAAAAGCCCGCACCCAGGCACAGACCGATGACGGCCGCCGCCCACAGGCCCGCCGCGGTGGTCAGGCCCTTGACACGGCGGCGGCGGGTGACCATGATGCACCCCGCGCCGATGAAACCGATGCCCGCCACCACCTGGGCACCCATGCGGGAGATATCAGTATTATAGCCCATCACCTGGTACAAAAACTCCCCGGTGGCCGTGGCGATGGCCGCGCCCAGGCAGATGAGGATGTGGGTGCGGAAGCCCGCCGGGCGGCGCTTATACTCCCGCTCCAGCCCGATGCAGCCGCCGCATACGGCGGCCAGCACCATCCGCAGCGCCACGGACAGCATGGACACCTCCCGCAGACCGTCAAAAACTGTCAGCATATCCTCTCCCCCTCCTCATATCTCCACGATGACGGTGACGTTCTCCAGCGCAGAGATGGCCGTCATGACCTCGGTGTGCCGCTGGCCGTGGTGCAGCCGCACGGAGAACACCGCATTGGGCGCTCTGGATTTGTCCGCCCGGCCCCGGTCGATGTCCACTTCATAGATATGCACGCCCTGGTCCTTGATGCAGGCGATGATATCACCCACATCGTCCAGCGCCCGGAACTCTACATACAGGTTCAGGTTCCGTGCCCGCTCCACGATGGCCGCCTCGATGCGGGGCAGAATGCTGATGCACAGGAATATGAACACAAACACGATGGCCACGCACTCGTAAAAGCCCGCCCCGATGGCAAGACCCATGCACGCCGAGGCCCACAGCCCCGCCGCGGTGGTCAGGCCCTTCACCTCCTGGTGGCCGGTGACGATGATGATGCCCGCGCCCAGAAAGCCGATGCCGTTGATCACATGGGCCCCCATGCGGGACACATCGGTGCGAAAGCCAATCTGCGCCGTCCGCTCCGCCCAAATGGTATTGCTGAGCGTGAGGATATACTGGCTGCACAGCACCGTCAGCGCCGCGCCCAGACACACAAGCATATAGGTGCGGAAGCCCGCCGCCCGGTGCTTGCGGCCCCGCTCGATGCCGATAAGGCCCCCGCACAGCATGGCAAGGACCATCCGCAGAAGCACGGACGGAAGATTCATCTGGCGCAGATAGTCAAGCTGCTGCAGCATACACATCCACTCTCCCTTCGACAGTATACGCGCCCGGCGCGACGGCTAGAAGGGCGTGCGGAAAAGCACGCCCTTTTACATGGATGCACGATCTCCTGTTCAGTCCGCCGCGGGAGCGTCCCCGCTCTTTTCCACGGTGTCGTTGGCGTCGGCGGCGGCCTGGCTCTTCTTCTCCAGCTTGTTCATCAGCAGGGGGCTGAGCACGCCCACCACGCACAGGATGATGAGCACCCAGTCCACCACACTGGAGAACAGCACGCCGATGCTGCCCTGAGACACCCGCAGGGCGTTTCGCAGCCCCTTCTCGCCGATGGGTCCCAGTATCAAAGCCAGCACCACGGCGGCGGTGTTCAGGTCGAACTTCCGCATCAGATAGCCTATCACGCCGAAGATCAGCATGACCACCACGTCCAGGATGTTGCGGTGGATGGCGTAGGAGCCCACCACGCACAGCACCGTCACGCAGGGTATCAAAATGGCGTCGCTCAGCCGGGAGATATGGGCAAAGCCCTTGCAGCCCAGCAGGCCGATGGCCAGCATGAAAAACTGCACCAGCACGAACCCGGCGAAGAAGGTGTAGGTCATGGGGGCGTACTTGGTGAACAGCTCCGGGCCCGGGGTCAGCCCCTGGATGATCAGCCCGCCCATGAGCACCGCCGTGACGGATTCGCCGGGGATGCCCAGGGTCAGAGTGGGTATCAGGGAGCCGCCGGTGACGGCGTTATTGGCCGCCTCGGAGCCCGCCACGCCCTCGATGGTGCCGTGACCGAAGTCCTCCTTATGCTTGGAAAACTGCTTGGCGGTGTTATAGCCCACAAAGCAGGCGATGGATGCGCCCGCGCCGGGCAGGATGCCGGTGAGGTTGCCGATGATCCAGGAGCGGATGATCGTGGGCCAGAGTATTTTCCGCTCCTCCTTGGTCAGGCTCATCTTGTCGGAGACCTTGGCCGCCTTGGCCCGCTGGACGATCTTCTTCTCCGCCAGGATGAACACCTGGCTCATGGAGAACAGGCCGATCAGCGCGCAGGTGGTGTTGACGCCCTCCGCCAGGAAGGACTGGCCGAACATGAACCGCTTCACCCCGGTGATGGGGTCCAGACCGATGGTGGACAGCATCAGGCCGAAGGCGCCGCTGATAAGGCCCTTGACCAGGCTCTTGCTGGACACGCCGGCGATGATGGTCAGGCCGAAGATGCTCAGCCAGAAATACTCCGCACTCATGAATTTCAGCGCCAGCTGGGCCAGCAGGGGCGCGAAGAAGTAAAGGGAGATGCAGCTGAGCAGGCCCCCCCAGAAGGAGCTCCAGCAGGCGGTGAACAGCGCCTTGCCCGCCTGGCCTTTCAATGTCATCTGATAGCCCTCGATGGCGGTGGCCGCCGAGGCGGGGGTGCCGGGGGTATGTATCAGTATGGCGGATATGGACCCGCCGAAAATGGCGCCGCAGTAGATGGCTCCCAGCACGATCAGGCCGGTCTCCGGCTCCATGGTGAAGGTCATGGGCAGCATCAGCGCCACGCCCATGGCGGCGGAAAGGCCGGGCATGCAGCCGATGACGATGCCCAGGGCCACGCCGCCCGCCATCATGAGCAGGTTGATGGGTGTCAGGGCGTTGAGAAAACCGGCGCCCATCAGGGACAAAGTGTCAAGCATGTCTCATCACCCTCCTCAGATCAGTATCCCGGCGGGCAGCCGGACGCCCAGGAATCTGGTAAATGCAAAATAGATGAGCACGTTCAGCACCACCACCGTGATGGCGGTATAGAGCACCGGCACCCGCAGGTACAGCATCAGCACCGTCATGAACACGACCGTGGACACGAAAAAGCCCACCACGCTCACCAGCACCACGTAGGCCGCCACGCCTGCCAGGCACACGAAAAACTGCGCGGGCTTGAAGTCCTTGAACACCTCGTCCACGCCGCTGGTCACCCCGTGCTTTTTGGCCGCCACCAGCATCTGGACCAGGTACAGGGTGGTCAGGCCGAACAGCAGCGCCACGGTAAAGTAGGGATAGGTCCGGCTGGACTCCTTCAGCTGTGTCGTCCCATAGTACCAGTAGCCGCACATAGCGTACATGAACACGACCACGCCGATGTCCGTTTTTTTCATTTTCACAGGCAGTCCCTCCTTGGGACGGAAAGGGTCAGTCCGTTTCCGTTGAATCGGGGAAAAGGGCAGGTCTCCCCGCCCTTTTCCGTTTCATTGTCTCAGTGGGATAAACAAAGGACGGCTCACTCGAACCAGAAGCCCTCGGACAGGCCCTCGGTGAACTCCTGCTGCTGGGCAATCAGAGCGCTGGTAGCCTCGGCGTCCTGATAGTCGGTGGCAACACCGGCCTCGGCCGCGGCGGCCAGATAATCGGGATCCTCCATGGCCTGCTTGAAAGCCTCCTCATAGAAGGCGATCACGTCCTCGCTGACACCGGCGGGAGCGCAGATGCAGCGGGAGGAGCCCAGCCAATCCTCATAGTAGCCCAGCTCGCCCAGGGTGGGCACGTCGGGATACTCGGGCACGGGCTCGGCGGCAAAGGCACCCAGCACCTTCAGGTCGGCGTCCTGACCGGCGATGTCGGCCACCTTGGCCACGCAGAAGTCGGCCTCCTCGCCACGCAGGCTCAGCAGCTCGTCAGCGGTGCCGCCCTGGGGGATGTCGATGTACTTGAAGCCAGCGGAGACAGCGAAGGCCTGGGCGCCGATGTGGTTGGAAGCCTGCGGCCCGTTGGTGGAGGCCTTCAGCATATCCTTGTCGCCGTCCTCGGAGTGCTCCTTGCCGTAGGCGACCAGGTCGTCCAGGGTCTCGAAGCGGTCGTCGTCGGCACGGACGATGACCAGGCTGGTCTCGGTCACGTGGTTGCAGATGGCGGCGAAGCTGTCGATGGTGTAGGTGCCCATCTCGTTGACGATGGAGCTGTTGAAGTTGGGCAGGTTCACGAAGCCGATGGTCAG
>CANRNA010000086.1 GCA_947631805.1 uncultured Oscillospiraceae bacterium
TTACTTGAGCTCGACCTTCGCGCCCACGTCCTCGAGACGCTTCTTGAGCTCCTCGGCCTCTTCCTTGGAGACCTGCTCCTTGATGACGGCGGGGATGCCCTCCACCTTGGCCTTGGCCTCGGCCAGGCCCAGGTTGGTGATGGCGCGCACTTCCTTGATGACCTTGATCTTCTCGGCGCCGAAGTCGGTCATGACCACGTCGAACTCGGTCTTCTCTTCCACGGCGGGACCGGCAGCGGCGGCAACAGGAGCGGCCACGGCAGCGGCGGCGGAGACGCCGAAGGCGTCCTCGATCTCATGCACGAGCTCAGCCAGTTCCATAACGGACAGAGCCTTGATCTCTTCGATCATAGCGGTAACTTTTTCGCTAGCCATTTCTAATAATCCTCCAAATTATTTTTCTGTTGTCCGCCTGTTATTCGGCGGCGGGAGCGGCTTCCTCAGCGGGAGCCTCTTCAGCGGCGGCGGGAGAGCCGCCCTTCTGCTCCAGGACCTGGCCGAGAACAACGGCCAGAGACGTGATGGGAGCAAGCATGGTCCCAAGGACCTTGGAATACAGGGCGTCGCGGCTGGGCAGGGGAGAGAGCTCGGCTATCTCCGCGTCGTTGAGGACCTTGCCGTCAACGAACACGCCCTTGATGGTGAACAGGTTCCCCATCTTTCCGGCGAACTCGGTGATCTCGTGAAGGGGGACCAGCGGGTCCGTGGCGCTGGTGGCCAGGCTGGTGGTGCCGTTGAGATGTTCATCCAGACCGGACAGGCCCACCTTGTCCAGAGCCAGACGGGTCAGCGTGTTCTTCACAACGGTGTACTCCACGCCTTTGGTGCGCAGGTCGCGGCGAAGCTCGGTGTCCTGGGCCACGTTGATGCCCTTATAGTCCACCAGAAGACCGCCCTGGGCTTCCTTCAGCCGCTGGGCCAGAGCCTCGACGATGGCCTGCTTTTCGGTCAATACTGCTTTGCTGGGCATGAGTTGGTTTTCACCTCCTGGTAATGAAAAATGTCCTTGTCCAAAGAGACAACGACACATAGAAACATCATGATCCTATTTGACGTCCTCGGCGGGATTTACGCCCCGAAGGGCTACCTGCTGTCTTTGAACGGCACATATATTACCAGAGTTTCCCCCGCTTGTCAACACCTTTTTGCGCCGGAGGGGCAAGTGGGGAAGGCTTTGCGAAACAGAGGAACTATGCTATAATACAACTGCTGTAACACAGCTATTGAAGAAAAAACAAACGGCGGGGCGGGAACTTTTTGCCCCGGAGAGCGTCAAAAGGACAAACTGAGATTGAAAGGAGTTCATCGCTTATGAAACGAGCCGTATCACTGCTTCTGGCCCTGCTGCTGGCCGTGAGCTTGGCAGCGCCCGCCCTGGCTGAGGAGGGCGGGGACGAGTATGCCATCGACACTATGATGCCCGCGCTGGACGAGACGGTCCAGTTCCCCGTGCCGGAGGAGGACGGGGAGATGGACGCGCTGCTGTCCGAGCTCACCCTGCAGGTGAAGCAGACCTTGCAGATCGACGACGGATACACGGATTTTTACAGCAGCTATTATGACGGGCTGTCCCCCCGGTGGAGCCTGACTTGGTCGGACGACGAGCGGCAGCTGTCGGCGGAGGTGTCCCCGGAGGGGACGATCCTGAACGTATATCGGTGGAACTACGACAGCGACAAGGGGAGCTTTCAGGGCTTTGACCCGGCCTTCCCGGCCATGACCGAGGGGGAGGCCCGGGCCCAGGCGGAGAGCTGGTGCGGGCGGCTGTTTTCCGGCGTGGAGAGCGCCCGGCTGGACGATGTGCGGATATTCCTGGGCGGCGAGAGCTATTATCGCGTCAGCGGCACGGTGGAGATGAACGGGCTGGAGAGCCCCGTCACCTTCACCATGGTCCTGGACGGGTCCGGCCTTTCCAGCTTCTACAGGAGCGGGAGCGACGGCTTCGTGGGGGAGATACCGCCGGTGACGGAGGAGGAGCACCCTGACCCGGCGCCGACCTTAGCCGGGGCGGTGGAGCTGGAGCTGCGCTGGATATCCGACGGGGAGAACGGGGCAAAGCTGGCGTACATGCCCGTGGGGCCCCGGACGGTGGTGGACCCGGCCACCGGCGAGGCGGTGGATATGGACGCGCTGTACGAGAGCTTTGACAGGGACTACGGCGTGGGCTGGAACGCGGTTTACACCGCCGAGGCCCCGGAGGCGGAGATGGCCGCCGCCGATGGGGGCGCGGCCCTGACGGAGACGGAGCTGGCCTCCATTGAGAATTACAGCGGCGTGATGGACGCCGCCGCCATAGACCAGGCGCTGCGGGCCATAGACGGGCTGGGGCTGGAGGACTTTGTTCAGGCCCGGTGCTCCTACTCCCTGGACAGCGAGACCGGCGCGGTGACAGCCTCGGTGCGCTACACGGGGACCATGACCGACCAGCAGCTCTATGGCTACTCCGCCCAGGCCTACGCCGCGGCGGTGGAGCAGGGGCAGGACATGACCATCTATAAGTACATCGCTGTGGACGCCAAGACCGGCGCGCTGAAGAGCGTGTCCACCAGCTATCCCCTGTGGGAGCGGGACGGGACCGAGCCGGGCGCGGAGGTACAGGCGGAGCTGGCCGTTCCCTTCGCGGAGCAGGTGGCACCGGAACTGGCGGCCCAGGCGGCGCCCTGCACGCTCGCGGGCTATGAGGAGCGGGACGGCGTGGTGCTGGCCCAGGTGCATGAGGGCTATTTCTATCCCGACAACCGCATCGAACTGCACGCCGATCCTTCATCCGGCGTGATAGACCGGTTCTTCTGTGTCTGGGACGAGGACGTGGACTTCGGCTCCGCCGAGGAGCCGGTGGACATGGACGCGGCCCTGGCCGCCTATACGGACGCTCTTGAGGTGACGCTGGGCTACGTGGCCTGGCCCATCGACGTGACGCTGGAGGAGAACGCCGTCTACGCCGCCTATCTGGACTGGGGCTATACCTACGTGGAGGAGCTGCGCCTGGCCTATTATTACAGCGGCCTGGAGGAGCTGGCGGGGGTGGACGCCATTACCGGCGAGCCCATCCCAGCCAGCGGGGACCAGGAGCAGGGCTTCGTGTACGACGATCTGGACGGAGCGGACCGGGCGGAGATGATCCGGACCCTGGGCGCGTCCGGCGTGGGCTTCGAGGGCGGCAGCTTCCGGCCGGAGCGGGAGCTCTCCTGGCGGGACGGGGCGATACTGCTGCTCCGGGCCGGGGGCGCTTACGTGGACGAGACGGACGACGAGGCCCTTCTGGAGCAGGCCTTCTATCAGCGCTTCCTGCCTGAGCGGAACTGGGACCCGGATGGGACGATGAGCCGGATGGAATTCATCAAAATGCTACTGCGCCCCTCCCGCTACGGGGACGCGGCGGAGCTTCTCAGCTACGACGGGGAGCAGGGCTACGCGGTCATCGCCCTGGCCCTGGGCATGGACACCGACGGGCTGGACCAGACAGCCACCCGCGCCGACGCCGCGGCGTTCCTGTACCAGTTCATGGACAGGTAAGACAGGCAAAACGCAATAGGATACCGGCCTCCCAAAAAACGGGAGGCCGGTCGTTGTCTGTTCTCTTACACGGTGATGAGGTGGGGATGCTCCAGAAGGTACTGCATGTCCTTGAACACGTTGCCCACCGCCAGACCGTCCACCACCTGGTGGTCAAAGGTCAGATACATATTCATCATGTCGCGGGGGGCCAGGGCGCCGTCCGGCATGTACCGGGGCTTTTTCACCGTCCGGCCGAAGCCGAATATCAGCACCTCCGGCGCGTTCAGGATGGGGGTGGAGCTGTCGATGGGGAACATGCCCACGTTGGACACCGTGACGGTGCCGCAGCCCTGCTCGCCGTTTTTCAGGCACTTTTCCCTGGCGCGGACGCCCAAGTCCTTAGCGGCGGCGCTCAGCTCGGTGAGGGAGAGGGTGTCGGCGTTTTTGATGACCGGGACCATCAGGCCCCCCTCCGTGGCCACGGCCAGAGACAGCTGGACGTGGGAGTGGGAGTAGAAGGTCTTGCCGTCGAAGGTGCCATTCAGCATGGGATATTTCTTCATCACTTTGCACACGGCGGCGCACAGCAGGTCGTTGACCGTGACGCGGCAGCCCAGATATTCCTGGCTGTCCACCAGCTTCCGCCGCAGGGCGAGAAGCTCGGTGGCGTCCACCTCGCACACGGCGGAGCACTGGGCGGTCTGCTGCAGGCTTGCGAACATGTTCCGGGCGATGGTCTTGCGTACCCCGGTCCAGGGGACGGGGGTGACAACATCCGTCTCCATGGCGGGGGCGGGGGAGAGGGCAGCGGCGGGAGCGGCCTTTTTCGCCTCCAGATAGGCGGCCACGTCTTTGGCGGCGATGCGCCGTCCGTCGGGGCCGCTGGAGGGGGTCACGTCCGCCAGGTCGATGCCCGCCTGCCTGGCCATCTTCCGGGCAAGGCCCGTGGCACGGAAATGCCGCCCGCCCTTCCGGGCCGGGTCCTCCGGGGCAGGGGCAGCCTCCTGGGGGGCGGGAGGGGCCTCCGGCACGGGGGCGTCCTGCCCGGCAGCGCCGCCTGTCAGAGCGTCGTATTCCTCCCTGGTGTCGGTGACGACGGCGATGGGCGCGCCCACGGCCACCGTGTCCCCCTCGGCGGCCAGAATGTGCAGATAGCCCCCGTGGACGGTCTCGTATTCGATGGTGTTCTTCTCGTTTTCGTATTCCATGATGACCTCGCCCTTTTGGACGAGGGCGCCCTCGGCGGCCTTCCACTGGCTGATGGTGCCCTCTATCATGGTGAGGCCGGCCTTGGGCATGACGATCTCAGTACGCATGGGTTCCTCCTTTTCCGCTCAGAACATGGCCCGGATGGAGGCGCATATCCGCTCCACGGAGGGCACCGTGTATTTCTCCATGGGGATGTTGTAGGGCATGGGCACGTCCAGGGCCGCCACCCGCAGGATGGGGCCGTCCAGCTCGTCGTACTGTTCCTCCTGGAAGCGGGCGGCCAGCTCCGCCCCCACGCCGGAGGTCTTGTTGCCCTCCTCCACGATGGCCGCCCGGTGGGTCTTGGCCAGAGAGGCATAGATGGTCTCGGTGTCCAGAGGGGCCAGGGTGCGCGGGTCGATGACCTCCAGCTCGATGCCCTCGCGGGACAATATCTCCGCGGCCTCCAGGGCACGGGGGACCATCAGGCCGATGGCCACCACGGTCACGTCCCGGCCGGGGCGCTTCACGTCGGCCTTGCCGATGGGGATGGTGTAATCGCTGTTATAGAGCGCGTCGTCTATCTCCTGCTTGACCTGGTACAGCTGCTTGGGCTCGCAGAACAGCACCGGGTTGTCGGAGCGGATGGCGCTTTTCAGAAGGCCCTTGGCGTCGTAGGCGCAGGAGGGGGTGATGATGGTCAGGCCGGGGGCGTGCATGAACAGGCTCTCCACCACGTTGGAGTGCTCCGCGCCCGCGCCGTTGGCGCAGCCCTCGGCGCAGCGGATGACCAGGGGGAGCTTGTACTCCGGGCCGTGCATGTAGCGCCACTTGCTGACCACGTGGAATATCTCCGTGAAGGCGACCATGGTGAAGTCGGCGTACATCAGCTCCACGCAGGGGCGCAGGCCGGTCATGGCCGCTCCGGCGGCGGTGGCCACGATGGCCGTCTCGGTGATGGGGGTATTGCGCACCCGCTTGGGGCCGAACTCCTCCAGCATGCCTCTGGTGATGCCGAAGATGTTGCCGAACTGGGCCACGTCCTCGCCGTAGATGAGTATTTTTTCGTCCCGGCGCATCTCCTCCTTCAGGGCGTCGCCGATGGCTTTGGCATAAGTGACTTTCATTTCATGTCCTCCTTTTGCTCAGGCGTACAGCCCGTCGAACAGCTCCTCCGCCGTCATGGCGGGGGCGGCCTCCGCGTGGGCGATGGCGGTCTCCATCTGCCGGTCGAAGTCCCGGCGCATCCGGTCCAGATCCTCCTGGGTGAGGATGCCCTCGGCCAGAAGCTGGGCCTCCAGATTCTTCACGCAGTCGTGGTTTTCCACCCAGTCCCGGGTGACCTCCGGGTCCCGGTAGGCGCACTGGTCGCCCTCGAAGTGGCCGCGCCAGCGGTAATCCTTGCACTCCAGCACGGCGGGGCCGTTCCCCGCCCGGACATAGTCGCTCATCTTTTTCGCCGCCCGGTACACGTCCAGCACGTCGGTGCCGTCGGCCACCTCGGAGGGCATACTGTAGCCCGCCGCCCGGTCCGCCAGGGCGTTGGGCACCGGGATGGTGGTGGAGGCGGGGGTGGAGATGGCAAAGCCGTTGTTCTCGCAGATGAACAGCACCGGAAGCTTCCAGGCAGCGGCCAGATTCATGGCCTCGTATACCGGCCCCCGGCTGGAGGTGCCGTCGCCCATGAACATGTAGACCACGTTGTCCCGGCCCTCCATGTCTATCGTCAGGGCCGCGCCCACGGCCACGCCGGTATCGCAGCCCAGGGTGCCAGACATGCCCAGCACGCCGTGGCGCAGCTCGCCGATGTGCAGACTGCCGCCCCGGCCGCCGGAGTTGCCAGTCTTTTTGGCCAGCAGCTCGCCGAAGAACATGTCCAGGTCCGTGCCCAGCATCCAGGGCATGGAGATGGGCCGGTGCGTCAGCTTGAAATAGTCCCCCGGCTGGCGGGTGGACAGGGCGCCCACGTATGTGGCCTCCTGACCCACGCCGCTGTGGACGTGGCCGGGGACACGGCCCTGGGCGTACAGGTCGTTGAGCTTTTCCTCCAGAAGACGGGTCTCCAGAAGGTCCTTGTGCAGCTGTTTGAGAAAGTGCGCGTCGTATTGCATAGGTCAAAACCTCCCAAATCGTGTATTTTCAAGGAGTGCGGTCTATAGGTGGCGTGTTTGCTCTGAAAACGCGTTTCGCCCTCATAGTCGTCTATATATACGGCCCGGAGGCCGGTGTGTGCAGGTTTTTAGAGTACGGGCCCGAAGGTGTTGCGCTTCGGGCCCTTTCCGAATAAGTCGTTTACTTGTTGGGTGTATGGATGGCGCGCTTCTCTGCGTGGAGAGCGGCCTCGCGGAGGGTCTCGGTAACGGTGGGGTGGGAGTGGATGGTGGCGATGATCTCGTCCAGGGTCATCTCCTCACCAATGGCCAGAGCGCCTTCGGCGATAAGGTCCGTGGCCCGGGGCCCGATGATGTGCATGCCCAGTATCTCCCCGTATTCCTTCCCCGCGATGATCTTCACCAGACCCTCGCCGCCGTTGATGATCAGCGCCTTCCCGTTGGCGCTCATGGGGAACTTGCCTACCTTGTACTCCAGCCCCTGGGCCTTGCACTGCTCCTCCGTCAGTCCCACCGA
>CANRNA010000087.1 GCA_947631805.1 uncultured Oscillospiraceae bacterium
CGTGGTCACGGCCCGGGCCAGCCAGCTTTGCGGCTTTGCAAAGCGCCTTCTGGCCCCAGGCGAGACCATCCGGCTGATCATTCCCATCCCCCGGGAGAGCCTGGAGCAGTGGGACCTCTCCATGGAGCGGCGCCTGGTCCCTGGCCGGATAGCCTGGTCGGTGTGCGACGGGGGCGAAAAGCTGCTGGAAGGGGAATTTGAGGTATAACGCCGGAGCTATAAGGAGTTTATAGGATGCCGCCGTCCCGTCGGCGGCGGAGCTTGCCGGGCGGTACGGAGATGCCTCCGGTGACAGATTATTCCGGTATCGGGACCTGGTGCATTTTTGGACGGGGAAATATATGCGTGAGCACAGCGTCAGGCCCCACGATATGACCGATGAGAGGGGCCATTTCAGCGTGCGGCAATAGGACCAAACCGCTATAGCTGGCAAAAGGAAAGCACAGTCCGTGTCTGGCAGACATGGACTGTGCTTGTTTGATATGAGATCAGAGCTCGCTGAAAATGAGATAGAGGATACCCGCCAGGACAAGGGTCCCGAGAACGACATCGTGCCACAGCTCCGAGCGCTTCCAGGCTTTCTCGTCCTCCGCGCTCAGGACCCCCGCGCCCCACGCGCCGTCAGCTATGCGCAGCCGCTTGTGCCTGGAGACGTACCAGTGAAACCAGATCGCGTATCCCAGCGCCAGCAGAAAAAGCCCGGCCACGATGACCCTGAGATACGCCGTCACAGGAAAGACCGCGGCCAAAAGGCAGGCGCAAAGCAGCAGAAAGAGCGGGACATCCGCCGCGACGTATGCAAATCTTCCAAACAGGTCGCGGTACAAAATCCTTCCCTGCTGCGTCTGCTTCACGTTCTCGTCATAGGCTTCCTGGGAAAACGCCATGACCAGTCCTCTGACGGATATGTATCCGATGAATACGATCCAAAAGATATCCGACGGCTGAAAGGTCAGCGCTTTTATAACGACGACTACGAAGCCCAACAGGGCCGTCAGCAGGGACATTGGACTGACCAGCTTCATGAGACACCTCCCGGCGGGCGCATATATGCCCGCCCAGCTTTCCCGCGAAAGCGTGGTTATTCCGCCTCGTCCTCGTCCGTCTCGTCCGCTTCCTCCTGCTCGGGCTGGTCTTTGGGCTTTTCCAGCTCCGCCAGCACGGGGCGCAGAAGATAGCAGTCCAAAAAGTTCATGACGGAAAAGCCGATGATGACCCAGAAGGCCAGGGTCTTGAAAAAGGTGGTGACGGACAGGAGGAAGATGATGACCGGCAGGGCGTTGAGCACTACCATGACCACCGTCCGGGGCAGCTTGCCGATGGACAGGATGGCGGCGTTTTGCAGGTGCTGGCGGAGGGTGTTCTCGTACCGGGCCAGCAGGGGGAACAGATAGGACGCCACGGCCAGGACGATCACGATGAAGCCGATGATGACCAGGCGCAGCACCCGGGCGGCGGTGCCGGTGAGGTAGCCGTTGATGATGAGGATGTCACACACCAGGCAGGCCAGTACCAGCGCCAGGATGAGCCAGGCGATGGTGGCCTGCTTGAAGTTGGTCTTGAAGGAGTGAAAGAAGGTCTTGAACATGCCCGGCTCCCGGCCGGTGACATAGCCCTGGTCCACCCGGCACATGGCCGTGACGGCCGCGCCTATGGTCACCACCGGGACGCAGCAGACCAGAAACAGCACGTTGAGCATCATCAGATCGCCCACCCGGCTGAGGAATTGGAAGAGGGGGTTTTCGTAATCGAGCAGCTTTTTCATAGGCGTTCTCTCTCCTCGCCGTCCTCCGACCGGGCCTCAAAGGCCCGCAGATCGCCGGGGGACATGCCGAAATAAGTCCGAAAATGGACGTAAAACCGGTTGAGCTGGCTGTAGCCCACGATGTGGGCGATGACGGATATCTTCTCCCTGGTGGTCAATATCAGCTGCCGGGCCCGCTCCATCCGGTAGGCCAGCAGGTATTCAGACAGCTTCATGCCGGTGTCCCGGAGGAACACCCGGCCCAGGTACTTGCTGTTCATGTCCAGGCTCTCCCCCAGGGACTGGAGGTTGGACGGGGGGGTGCTCTGGCTGTCGGCGCTGCGGAGCACCAGCAGCATCTTGTTGGTGGTCTTGCTCATCCGGGCGTATTCCCGGTGGGTGATGGGGTCCGTGCCCCGTGGGACGTCCCCGGGGAGGGGGAAGGCGGGCAGGACGCTGGAGACGAAGGCGCGCACCTGCTCCGCGTCCAGGGGCTTTGTCAGGTGGTCCCTGGCCCCGGCCTGCATGGACCGGCGAAGCCGGTCCTCACCCCCGCCGCCGCTGTCGGTCATGGCGAAGACCGTGTCCAGCCCCACGGCCTGGAGCCGCCGGACCAGCTCCAGCCCGCGGCCCCCGCCGAGGGAAACGTCTATCAGGGCGATGTGGGGGCGGAGGTCCAGGGCCATGTCCACGGCCTGCTCGTAGGAAACGGCGGCCGCCACCATGTCCACGCCCAGGCTCTTCCAGTCGAGCAGGGACCGGATATGGCCGCATGCGGCCTCATCGCCGTCCGCCACCAGCAGTCTGTACAAATGCCATCGCCCCTCTCTCCGTCGTCAGCGGATGTCGTACACCGTCTTGATGAGAAGATTCTCCGCCAGCTCCTGGACGGACCTGTCCGTCCGGACCGCGACGGTGTAGGGCTGGTCGTTGGTCAGGCTGAAGCCGTTGTCGCCCAGCACGCAGTCGAAGTCCCGGAAGTCCACGTACACCCCGCGGGCAAACACGTCCGAGCGCAGGGTGAGCGCCGCCCCGCTTTCCGCCTGGGCGAAGGAGGCGGTGATATGGGGCCGCCGCCAGGCGAAATACTTGGGGGGCACCAGAAGCTCCGTCTGGCGCATGATGAAGGCGCCCTCGCCGTCGTACAGGTCGGCGTAGATATAGGTGTCGTATTTGTCGGGGGCGTTCACCGGGCAGGCGAACACGTCGCCGGAGGACAGTTTGTCGGTCCACACGTCCACGGTGTGCTCCTCCAGCACGGTCATGTCCCCCCGGCACAGGGCCAGATGGACCACGCCCCGGAAGGGGGCCATAGTCTCGTTGGCGATGTTCACGGTGAGCTTGTCCCCCTCCAGGAACAGGCCCATGGCCACCGGGGCATAGAACTTTCTGGCCGCGTAGTGCAGCAGCTTATACCTGCCGAAGCTGTCCACGCTGGACCAGGAGGCTACCGGCCAGCAGTCGTTGAACTGCCAGTAGATGGACCCCATGCACCGGCCCCGCTGGCGGCGGAAGTGCTCCACGCCGTACTTGATGGCGTCGGCCTGGAGCAGCTGGGAGGCGTAGACCAGGTTTTCCAGGGAGGTGGGGTAGAGGTAGTTGTCGGCCAGATAGCGCAGTATCTTGCCGTTGCCGCCCTTGCACTTCTGGTGGTCCTCCATGGTCCGGGAGAAGCAGTTCATCTCCTCCTCGGGGCAGAAGGAGCGGATGGTCTTCATGGAGGGGAAGCTCTCAAAGCCGTACTCGGAGCAGAAGCGGAAGTTCTGCTCCCGGTAGGCGGTGAAGGGCAGGCTCCCGTGCCACACGGCCCAGTAGTGCACGTCCCCTCTGGAGGGGCACTGGGGCTCCCGGAAGCCGCCGCCGGAGGAGGGGCTGGAGGGCCAGTAGAACACCTGGGGCGCGCATTGCTCCGCTATCTCCGGCAGAAGCCGCTCGTAAAGGCGGATGTAGTCCTCCCGCACCAGCTGGCTGTCTCCCACGCCGGGCCAGTTGAGGACCGCCTCCTCCATCTCGTTGTTGCCGCAGAGAATGGCCAGACAGGCGTGGTGGCGCAGGCGCTTGATGTTGTACTCCGCCTCCATGGTCATCTCCCACTCGAAGGCCTCCGTGAGCCGGACGTTGGCGCAGGCGATCATGATGTCCTGCCAGACCATGATGCCGTTTTCGTCGCACAGGTCATAGAAGCGGTCGTCGGGATACACGCCGCCGCCCCACACCCGCAGGCAGTTGAAGTTGGCGTCCAGGCACTGGGTCATCATCGCCTCCAGCCGGTCCGGGGTGACACGGGTGAGCAGGCTGTCCTGGGGGATGTAGTTGGCGCCCATGGCGAATATCTTCACCCCGTTGAGCACGAAGCAGAACTCGCTGCCCTTGCCGTCCGGGTCGGGACGGGTGCTCACGGTGAGCGTGCGCAGGCCGATGCGCCGGGTGAGCCGGTCGATGACCTGTCCACCGTGGACGAGCTCGATGTCCAGCTGGTAGAGGTTCGGCTCACCGTAGCCCCGGACCCACCAGAGGCGGGGGTTTTCCACCGTGATGGAGCCGAAGCCGTCCTTCAAAAGCACCCGCTGGCCGTCCAGCACGGCGTATATCTGGCAGTCGGGGGCGGCCAGATGGGAGGAGGCGGCGAGCTCCACAGTCACGGCTCCGGGCCGGTGGTGCTGCAAAACGGACACGTCCTCCAGCCGGTCCGTGTCGTAGCCCAGCAGGAACACGTCCCGCCAGATGCCCATGTCGGGCAGGGTGGGGGCCCAGTCCCAGCCGGACATGTAAAGGGCCTTGCGCAGATGGGCCGCGCCGGGGAGGGTGTCCCCGTCGTTGGTATAAAGGCTGTGGCGCGCGTTGGCCTGGGCGAAGTACCGGGTGGGGGAGGAGAAGTCCAGTCGCAGCTCGTTGTCTCCGGGGCGGAGGCGGGACTTCACCATATAGGTGTAGGCCCGGTGCATGTTCTTCACCCGGTCCAAAAGCTCTCCGTTGAGATAGATGGAGCAGATGGTGTCCAGACCCAGGAAGGTGAGCTCCACGTGCTCCCTGACCAGCAGGTCCTCGTCCGCCTGGAACACGGCGGTGAAGGAGCAGTCCCTGTCCGAAAGGGCCCGCAGCTCCTGCTCGTTCAGGCCGTAGAAGGGGTCGGGGATGCGCCCGGCGTCGTACAGCACGCTGTACATGGTGCAGGGGGCCTGGCAGGGCAGGGGCTCCTGGCCCTCGCAGCGCATCGTCCAGGCTTCAATGTTCTTGCGCGTCGTCATCGGCTCATACCTCCGCAGGGGGATATTCGTTGCACAGCAGCCGATAGGGGGGCTCGTCCTCCTCTATGGCCGGGAAGCGGCCCACGGGGGGATTGAAGCGGTTATCGGTGTTGTCGTCGTTGCACTGGCTCACCTCGCCCAGCAGGACGGGGCCGGTGCCGCTCTCCACGGTGAAGTCGTGGTAAAGGCGCTGCTGGATATGTATGCTCTCGCCGGGGGTCAGCCGTATCTGGGTCCCGGCGGGCACGGTGTAGGTGCGGCCGTCGGTGTGGACGGTCACGTCGGAGGCGTAGTCTATCTCCTCGTCCGGGAGGCTGTTGTACACCCGGATGAGCACGTTGCCGCCGCCCCGGTTGATGATGTCCTCGGTCTTGTACCAGTGGAAGTGGTTGGGGGCGTACTGGCCCTCCTTCAGGTACAGGAGCTTTTCGGCATAGACCTTGGGGTACTTGTCCGGCATGGACCGGTTGCCGTTGCGGATGGTGATGAGGGAAAAGCCCACCTTGTCAAAATCCCCCAGACCGTAGTCGGTGATGTCCCAGCCCAGCATGCAGTCCCTGACCTCGTCGTATTCATGGCCCAGGGTCTTCCACTGTTCGGGGGTGAAGTGGCAAAAGGGCGGCAGATAGCAGCGGTATTCCCGGCACATATCCTCCAGCTCGCGGAGTGCGCGGTTGATCTCGGATCGCTTCATGGTGCTCCTCCTTCCGGCGCGGATGGCGCCGCGGGTAGTGATTTTTTATTGCGTTATGATATATCCGCCAGGGGCGGGACGCTGCGATGGAAAAAGTCTCGTATAATACTTGAAGGCCGTATCGCGGCTATTATAGCATATATTCTTCCCGGTGACACGGGTCATTTTGGATGCGCTTTCCAAATTTTTCTTGCGCTTTTGCGGGCCATGGCCCATAATGGGGGAGAAAGGATGTGGAAACGGTGATAAGGATAAATAACGGCTGGGAATTCATCTATACGTGGCAGGAGGGATTCGAGCGGGGGCTCTTCTCCGGCGAGCCGGTACGGCTGCCCCACACGGTGAAGGAGATACCCCTCCACTACGCCGACAAGGAAGATTACGAAACCGTCAGCGGCTACCGGCGGGCGCTGGATATCCCCGCGGACACGGCCGGAAAGCGGCTGTTTTTGCAGTTCGACGGGGCGGCCCACATCGCCACCGTCTATGTGAACGGCCATGAGCTCGCCTGCCACCGGTGCGGCTACACCGCCTTTCGGGTGGAGATCACCGGCGCCGTCCGGCCCGGCGGGCCGAATCTGGTGGCCGTGAAGCTGGACTCCACGGAAAATCCCGCCGTGCCCCCCTTCGGCTTCGTCATCGACTACCTCACCTACGGGGGCCTTTACCGGGACGTGTGGCTGGATGTCCGGCCGGAAAAACTGCTGTCGGACCTGTTCGTCTGGACCCCCGACCTGACCACCGCCCGGGCGAGCTGCCGGACGGAGGGCGGAGAGGTGCTCTATGAGGTGTTGGACGGGGACGGCGCCGTGGTGGCCAGAGGCCAGGGAGCGGGCGCCGTGGACATCCTAGTGCCGGAGGCCCGGCCCTGGACTTTGGAGAGCCCCGTCCTCTACCGGTGCCGGGCCACGCTTTTGGAGAGCGGGGACAGGCAGGAGACCGCCTTCGGCTTCCGGACGGCCCGGTTCACGGCGGAGGGTTTCTATCTCAACGGGAAGCGGGTGTTCCTCCGGGGCCTGAACCGGCACCAGTCCTACCCCTATATAGGCTACGCCGCCCCGGAGCGGCTGCAGCGGGAGGACGCCAGGATACTGCGCCGTGAGCTGCAATGCAACGCCGTGCGCACCAGCCACTACCCCCAGAGCCAGTATTTTCTGGACGAGTGCGACAAACAGGGGCTTTTGGTATTTACGGAGATACCCGGCTGGCAGCACATCGGGGAGGGGGCCTGGAAGGACCAGGCGGTGGAAAACGTCCGGGAGATGGTCACCCAGTACCGGAACCACCCCAGCATTATTTTGTGGGGCGTACGCATCAACGAGAGCTTGGACGACGACGAGCTCTACCGGCGCACCAACGCCGCCGCCCATGAACTGGACCCCAGCCG
>CANRNA010000088.1 GCA_947631805.1 uncultured Oscillospiraceae bacterium
GCCTATGGGCGAGACCAGCGCCGTCCAGCCCTCCGGCCCGGTCAACACCTCCGAGACGGCGCACTCCGGCATATCCATGGTCATCCGATAGCTCTCGGAAAAGTTCTCCTCGTCCCCCCAGAAGAAGTACACGTCCATGGCATCAGGCATCTCCATGGCGTCCATGACGGCCATATAGGTCACCGCCTCCAGCTTTGTGCCGGTGCAGGAGACCAGGGACGTTTCGGCGTCAAGAACGGTGCGGCCCCCGCCTGTCTCCCCGGCAAAGCAGATCATCGGCATGTATCGCAGCTGGACCTCCCTGCCGTCGCTGTCCTTTGTCATAAGGTCCTTCGTGTCCAGATAGAAAAAGCCTCTGACCTCGTCCGTCACCGTCAGGCTGGAGAAGCCCTTCTCGCTCTCGATGGAGTAGGTCATCACCCCCATGCCGTTGTCCGCCATGGCGAGCTTTTCCACCGTGCAGGTGAAATCCCCGATGGTGACGGACCGGTCCACCGTGACCACCTTGTCCCCCAGCACGGACTCGGCCAGTTCCTGGTCTACGGGCACGCCCTCCACGATGATGTCCATGGTCCGCGCCACACCGTTTTCGTCCCAGCTGTCCACAGTTATGCGATCTACCTCCTTGCCCGCGTCGGGCCCGCCGAACACGGTCTCAAAAAAGCCCGTGTACTCCCCGATGGCGTAGGCCGACACGGTGAACAGCGCGGCCAGCGCCGCCGCGATGAGCCCGGTGCGCAGGGCGCTCCGGCCCACGCGCCCCGCGTGTTTTTTCGCTTTCTCTCCGTTTATCATTTTCATTACCTCCTCCAGGGTACGGTCGGAGGCATGCAGATGCTCCAGCGCCCGCTGGACTGCCTTTCTCTCATTCATAGCTCTCTGCCTCCGTCAAGGTGAATTTGAGTTTTTCCCTGGCCCGGGCCAGCCGTGTACCCACGGTGCCCGCCGGTATCCGCAGGATGTCCGCTATCTCCGCGATGGCGTAGCCCTCATAGTAGTGCAGCACGATGACCGTCCTGTACTTTGTGTCCAGGTCCATGATGGCCCAGAACAGCGCCCGGTCCTCCGGGGCCTGGAAGGGCATTTCCGCCACCCAGTCCTCCAGCGGGCCCGTCCGCCTCCGCCAGGGGGAGCGGAGCATCTTCCGGCATTCGTTCACCGTCACCCGGATGAGCCACGCCTTCAGGTGCTCCCCGTCGTGGAACGCCTTGTCCGTCTGATACAGGGCCAGCAGCACGTTTTGCGTCACGTCGTCCGCGTCCTCCCGGCTTTTCAGCATGCTGAACGCCACCCGGAAGATCATATCCATATACTTTTGTGCCAGGAAAGTAAATCTCTCTTTTGTGAACATGTTCAACCCTCTTAGAGAAGCTTCTCACCTGTAACATCCTTCAGGGGGCCCGATTTTTTCATTCCGATCGAAAATTTTTCAAAAAACCTTATTCCTCCGCCGGGCGGGAGAGAAAAATAAACTCCGTATTTACCGCCGCCTACGGATATGGTATACTGAACATAGTTATACCACAACAGAAAAGGAGCCGTCTATGATCCGTTTCAACAACGACTACAACCGGGGCGCCCACCCCGCCGTTTTAGAGGCCCTGGCCCGGTCCAACGCCGACAGCTTCCCCGGCTACGGGGTGGACCCGGTGTGCGAGCGTGCCGCCGACGAGATAAAAAAGCATCTGGACTGCCCGGACGCGGCGGTCCATTTTCTGGTGGGCGGCACCCAGGTCAACCTGACCGCCATCGCCGCGGCCCTGCGGCCCTATCAGTCGGTGATATGCCCCGTCTCCGGCCATATCCACGCCCATGAGACAGGCGGCGTGGAGCACGGGGGCCACAAGATACTGACCCTGGAGCCCACGGAGGGCAGGATATCCGCCGCCCAGATCGCCCGGCTGGGGGAGGACTACGAGACCAGCCCCATCCGGGAGCACATCACCCAGCCCAAGCTGGTGTACATCTCCTTCCCCACCGAGACCGGCACCGTCTACTCCCTGCGGGAGCTGACGGATATCCGCGCCGTCTGCGACCGGTATGGGATGTATCTGTTCGTGGACGGGGCCCGGATGGGCTACGGTCTGGCCGCCCAGGGCGGGGATGTTACCCTGCGGGACATGGCCCGGCTGGCGGACATGTTCACCATCGGCGGGACAAAGTGCGGCGCCCTTTTCGGGGAGGCGCTCGTCATCACCGCCCCCGCCCTGAAACCGGATTTCCGCAGCTTCATCAAGCAAAACGGCGGCATGCTGGCCAAGGGCTGGCTGCTGGGCCTGCAGTTTGACGCTCTGTTCAAAGACGGGCTCTACTTTGACATCTGCCGCCAGGCGGTGGAGAAGGCCATGACCCTCCGCGCCGCCTTTTCCGCCCGTGGCCTTCCCCTCCAGCCCAGCCCCACCAACCAGCAGTTCGTCGTGCTGACCCATGAGCAGATAGAGGCCCTGGAGGGAAAATACACCTTCGAGCCCGACCACGCAGTGGACGGGGGGCGGATGTGCGTGCGCTTTTGCACCAGCTGGGCCACCACCGACCAGGAGATAGCCGCCCTGGCCGCCGATATCGCCGCGCTTCCATAATTTGTGTGTTGCATCCCCCCGGCGAATGTGCTATAGTATTCCCGACAACCGAACAAGCGACGATGTCTTCAGGGCAGGGTGAAATTCCCGATCGGCGGTACAGTCCGCGAGCGTCCGGCCGGACGCAGATTTGGTGCGATTCCAAAACCGACAGTATAGTCTGGATGGAAGAAGATGTGTTGAGCGGCGCTGTTTTTGGCGGCGGGCCCTGTGCCCGCGCCTTTGGAACGCGGCCCGATATTGACACCTGGAAGGCACACGAGCTTCCAGGTGTCAAATCTTATATCGGAGGTATCTCTCTATGGACAGCAATCCCGCAGTTTCCCGGCACAGCGCCTTTTCCACCCGCAGCGTCACCACCATCGGCATGCTCTGCGCCGTGGCCTATGTGGCCATGCTCGTGGGCCAGATCGTCCCCGCCGTGCAGGGCATCCTCAGCTACGACCCCAAGGACGTGGTCGTCGTCATCGGCGGCTTCATCTACGGCCCTGTGGCCGCGTTCATCATCTCCGCCGTGGTGAGCCTGGTGGAGATGCTCACCGTCTCCTCCACCGGCCCCATCGGCTTTCTCATGAACGTGGTATCCACCTGCTCCTTCGCCGTGCCCGCCGCGCTTGTCTACAAAAAGGCCCGCAGCATGAAGGGCGCCATTTGGAGCCTGGTCACCGGCGTGCTGGTGATGGCCGCCATGATGTGCCTTTGGAACTACATCGTCACCCCCATCTACCAGGGCGTGCCCCGGGCGGTGGTGGCAGGCATGCTGCCCACGCTGTTTCTGCCCTTCAACCTGGTGAAGGGGGCCATCAACGCGGGACTGACCCTGCTGCTGTATAAGCCCGTGGTCACCGCCCTGCGCAAGGCCGGTCTTGTGGAGGCCTCCTCCGGCGGCAGCCATGGCAAGGCCAACACCGGCGTGATCATCCTGGGCGCCGCCCTGGTGATCACCGGCGTGCTGCTCATCCTGGTGCTCCTGGACGTGCTGTAAAACACCGACAAAACAGCGGCCCCGCCCTTGAAGGGCGGGGCCTTGCTTTGCGCTTTTTGCTTATACGATGGACTTAAAGACCGGCAGGCGCTTCATCACCACGTCCGTGAGGTAGGCCGCCGCGAAAGCGAACGCCACCGTCAGCAGCACCCCCGGGACCCCGCCCACCGTGAAGGGGTCAAAGTGCAGGTGCTTGTACAAAAGCCGCACGTATGCCATGTGGATGAGATACACCCCGAAGGAGTGGCGGTCGATATTGCTCAGGACCTTTTTGACCCCGGCGAAGCCCTCCGCCCGGCAGCGGAAAAACCAGCCCGCCGCCCCCAGGGCCTGGGCGGCCACCAGCAGGGAGGAGTACTGGAAAAAGCCGTCCATCGCGGTTATATCCCGGCTCACCCGGATATAGGTGAGCGCTCCCAGAAGGGCCGTGGCGGCGGCGAACAGTCCCGCGTAAAAGCCCCGGCTCAGCCGCTCTCCCCACCGGCGCAGCCAATAGCCCATAAAGAAATAAAGGGGATAGACCGTGGACACGTGGATGTAAAACCCGCAGCGGACGCCCGCCATCTCCAGCATGGGCAGCGCCGACAAAAACAGGGCGTATATCCCCATGAGATACAGGATGTCCCGCTCCTCCGCCTGGGCCGTCACCTTTTTATAGGCTGGCAGCAGCAGATAGAGCCCCAGCAAGCAGTACAAATACCACAGATGGGACCAGGACCCGCCGGTGAAGACCTCCCACACGCCGCCCAAAAAGTGGTCCCACGTCCGCTGAGGCGGGTTGAAGATCATCTCCAGCACCGCGAACAGCACCCCGAAAAGGGCGATGGCCTTCACCATCCGGGCGACGTATTTTTGAAACAGCGTCCTGTAGCTTATCTCCTTCTCCGGCACGAGCAGCAGCGCCCCCGTCACCATGATGAAGCAGGGCACGGCCCACATCAGCTCGTTCATCACGATCTGGCTCGCCATAGTCCGCCGGTAGGTCATCTCCCCGGCGTACATCAGCGTGGTGGAGTACACCGTGTGCAGCAGTATGATGCCCAGACAGGCCACGGCCCGCAGGCAGTCAAAGCCGACGGTCCTCTTTCTCTCCATGGGACCGCCCGGCCGTCACCAGAACAGCGCGTCGCTCAGGCAGCCGTCGCTGTTGGTGGTGGTAGTTGTGGTCTGGGTGCTCTGCTGGGCGGCGGCTTCCGCCGCGGCGGCCGCGGCCGCGGCTTCCTCTTCGGCCTGGCGCACAGCCTGCTCCGCCTCCAGGGTATCGGCGGCCTCGCCCTGTTCATCCTCGTAGGACACGTAGGCAACGCCGTCCTCAGACAGCAGGAGCGTGTACGTTTCCACCCCCCCTATGGGCATGCCGTGGAGCACATAGATATCCGTGTCCTCCGCGATGAAGCGGATGTCGCACATGGGGGCCTCCTCCCCCTCCTCCGGTTCCTCGCCGGGGATATATACCGTCCGGACCTGGCCCGCCTCGAACACGTCGCCCTCGGCCAGCAGGTTATCGGCAAAGTCCTCGTCCTCCGCGCCCTTCAGCGCCACGGCGGTGATATCCCGCTCCGTGCCGTTCTCTATGGTCAGGGCATACAGGGCGCCCTCCTCCTGGCCGATGGGCGCGGGGGATTCCTCCTCCGCCGCCAGGGCATAGCCCCATCCGTGCAGGATCATCACCAGGGCCAGCAGACCCGCCGCCGTCTTCCTTCTCACACGCTCCATGATAGCTCTCCTTTCATTCGTCAGGCCATGCGCCCGTAATTGCCGTACCGCCAGGTCATGCGCTGGCCGTACTGTATCTGATAGCCGTTATATCCCGTCTCGTTGGTGAAGTTGGGGTCGAACACCCAGGTGGTCCCGCCCAGCACCAGCTCGGTCCAGCCGTGGTCGTTATACGTGCCCCGGGAGTTCATCACGCCGCCCTCCACAAAATAGACCTCGTAGCCCAGCATCTTGGCCATCTGGTAGAAGGTGCTGGCCATCACATAGCAGTTGCCGGTGCGGTTGCGAAAGCCGTAATCGGCGTAAAACTCCGTGTGCACAGAGCCGGAGGACGCCCGCAGCGCCCGGTAGGAATAGGGTATCCCCGCCGACCAGTTGAAGGCCGCCCGCAGGCTCCAGCCCACCTGGTCCAGCACCCGGACGGCCTGGCGGCCCGCGGCGGTGACATAGCCCTCTATGACGCCCTCGCCGTTGACGTGATAGCTCCTGCCCAGAAGGGTCACGTCGCTGTTGGTGATGAGCGCGCCGTTGCCTCCGAACATGTACATCTCGCCGTTTATGTAGGTCTGGCGGGTGGCCATGGCCCCGTAGGTGCCGTCATGGTGCTCGTTGAAATGGTACGTGACTCCGTCGATGACCCGGGTGCCCACGGCCATCTTCCCGTCCTCGTCCATATAGAACCGATTGGCCCCGTCGTTGAGCCAGCCGGTGGTCATGACCCCGTCGGAGCCGAAGTGATACCAGCTCCCGCCGATGGTCCGCCAGCCGGTGACCACGGCGCCGTAGGTGCCGTCGTGCTTCTCGCTGAGATAGTAGGTCTTCCCCTCTATCTCCTGGAAGCCCGCCAGCATCCGGCCGTCCTCACCCAGATAGCAGCGGTTCTTTCCGTCCATCTGCCAGGCTGCCTTGACCATGGGCCCCTGGGCGCTGAAATAATACCAGGGCCCTTCCACGCTCCGCCAGCCGGTGACCATGGCGCCGAAGGTGCCGTCGTGCTTCTCGTTGAGGTAATAGGTGCCGTCGTCCAGCTCCAGGAACCCGGACATCATCCGGCCCGCCTCGTTCAGATAGCAGCGGCTCTTTCCGTCCATCTGCCAGCAGGACACGGCCATGGCCCCGTCCGCGCCGAAGAAGTACCAGTCGCCGCTCACATACCGCCAGCCGGTGAGCATGGCCCCGAAGGTGCCGTTGTGGCTCTCGTTGAAGTAATACGTCACGCCCCCTATCTCCCGCAGGCCGGAGGCCATCTTCCCGTCCGCGCCCACATAATAGCGGCTGGCGCCGTCCTGTATCCACTGGTCGGCCAGCATAGCGCCGCCCTTATAGTAATACCACGCGCCGCCGATGGAGTGCCAGCCGTCCTTCCGCGCGGGAGCGGGGGCGGGGGTGCTGGTGTCGGTGGGGGACATATCCTCCGGCTTGGGCGTCTCCGCGGGAGCGGGGGTGCCGGTATCGGTAGGGCTGTCCTCCTCCGGGGCGGGGGTCGGGGTGGGGGCGGCGACCGCCGCGTCGGTAGAGGTGGCGCCGTCCTCCTGGGCCGCCGCGTCCGACACAGGCGGCTCGCCAGGCATCTCGGCCGGGACGGCGTCGCTCTCTTCCTCTGTCAGTACGGGCACATCCGTCTCCGGAGCCTCCTCCGACTGGGCAAAAACCGCCGTGCCCAGAGACAGGACCAGCGCCACGGCCAGCAGCAAGCTCAATATCTGTCTTTTCATGTATATTCCTCCTGCGGCGCCTTCCCGAGGGAAAAACGCACAAACATAACAATTATATACTATATAC
>CANRNA010000089.1 GCA_947631805.1 uncultured Oscillospiraceae bacterium
GTGCTGGGGGCGGGCTTCTGGCTGAAGCTGCCCTACTGGGCCATATTCCTCTGCTGCTACATAGACGAGCCCATCCGCTACGGGCTGATGCAGCGCCACTTCTACTCGGGCCGGTGGATACGGCCCGTCACGGAGCAGGGAAAGGCCGCTCTGCCGGGGTTCATGGCGGAGCTGCGAGGATGAACAGAGCAAAAAATATCCCCCGGACGCGCCGCGTCCGGGGGATTTGGTCTATTTGGCCGGTTTTTCCCGCCGGTTGTAGAAAAACAGGAGCGTGGAGGCCAGAATGATGAGCACGTAGGCGATAAAGCTGGTGAACGTGGGTATCTGGCCGAAGATGAGAAAGCCCAGAACGGCGGAAAAGATGATCTGTGTGCTGTCGTAGATGGAGATATCCTTGGGAGCGGCAAAGCGGTAGGCCAGGGTGAGAGAGTACTGGGCCGAGGCGCAGGCGCTTCCGGCCAGGAGCATGAACATCACCTGCCGGGGCGCCATGGGCGTCCAGTGGGCCAGACACGGTATGGCGGCCACCACCGTGGAGAACAGGGAAAACACGAACACGATGGAGGAGCTGCTCACGTCGGACCTGCTCTGGGCCACCCGCAGCGACACATGGGCCCCGCCGGAGACCACGCCGCCCGTCAGGGCCACCAGGGAGGCGAAGCCCACCGTCTCCAGGCTGGGGACGATGAGGAACATGCTGCCAGCCAGGGCCAGGGCCACGCAGCCGAGCTGTACCCGCTCGACCCGCTCCCGGAGGAACAGAGCCGCGAACAGAATGGCGAAAAAGGGCGCCAGCTTGTTCAGAGAGTTGGAGCTTGCCAGGGGCAGGTGGTCAATGGCGTAGTAGTTGCAGAACACGCCCACCAGCCCGAACACGCTCCGCAGGGCCACGGGGAGCCGGGACGGCTTCGGGACCCGGAGAGGGCTCCGGGTCACCAGAAGCACTCCGCCGACCACGATCACCGCGACAAGATTGCGAAACAATACCTTTTGGTAGAAGGGCAGTTCCCCCGCCAGGCTCACGAACGCGCTCATCAGCGCGAAGGAGAACGAGGACAGGACGAGGAACGCCGCGCCTTTTGTCTTCCTGTTCACGGCGGTCGGTCACTTCTGCATGATGTGGATGGCGAAGCCGCCGAATTCGCCGTTCAAATAGATATTTTTCAGCTTGCCGTCGTCGCTATAGGCGGCGGTGTCCATGTTGAAGGTATAGCCCTTTTCCTTGAGCTCGGCAACGGCGGCCTCCAGGTCGGCGGTGCCCATGGCGATATGGCCGTTGGCGCCCAGGAAGGGGGATTTCATGCACTCAAAATAGCTGCCAGCGAACTCGGACTTGTTGCCGTGCTTGGGGGCCAGGTTAAAGGTGGCGCATAAAAGCTCCGCCAGCTTGGCCGCGTCCTCGGCGCTGGGGGTGTTGATACCCACATGGAGAAGCTCAAACTTGTTTTCCATCGTGTCTCTCCTTTTTGACGGTCACTTCATCTGGGCGGCGGTGGGGTTATAGACGCCCGCGCCGCGCTTGGCACCCATGACATCCTGCTCGGAGAAGGTCATCCACTTGCAGCCCCGGCGGGTCTCGAAGGCATAGGCCAGATGGAGCATGCCGTCGGAGGACTGCATGATGTAGGGGTACTCATACTGCCGGTTGTTGGCGGCGTTCTCGTCGCCTATGAAGCCCTCGCCCAGCTCCATGTTCCGGATCAGGGGGAAGGTCTTGCCGCCGTCCTCGCTGAGGGCCACGGCCACCGGGCAGCGCAGGCCGGGCCAGGCGGCTACCTCGCCGGTCTGGGGGGCGCTGGTGGGGTTGTAGGCAATGGCGATGCGGCCGCTCTTCAGCTTGATGGCGCTGATGGAGGAGTTGTTGTTGGGCAGCACGGTGGGAACGGGCTCACTCCAGGTGTCGCCGTAGTCGAACGACTCGCTCTTATAGATGTAATCCGCGTTGCGGCTGCGCATGAAGGCCAGCAGATGGCCGTTTTCCAGCTCCACCACGTTGGGATGCACCCGTCCGTTGGAGTTGGGCATATCCACCCGCCGCCAGGTCTCGCCGCCGTCGTCAGAGATGCGGAAGGCGCTGGGGTCTCCGGCCAGGCCGGAGGCGCTGTCGGTGCATATCCAGTTGCCGAATATCCACCGGCCATTGGACAGTATCTGGATGGGCTGGCGGCAGAAGGTGCCCAGCTCCGGGAACATGGTGTCATACTCGCCCCAGGTCAGGCCGCCGTCGGTGCTGCGCTGGCGGCGCACCTGGGAGGTGTACTGCATGTTGTCCTTGCCCTCCATCCGGTCCAGCTGGGCGGTATACATGGCCCAGACCTCGCCGTTGGGGGCCAGGAACAGGGAGGGGTTCTGCTCGCTCCTGTGGGGGTCGCCGGATATCATGACGGGCTCGCTCCACCGGTCCGCGCCCTTGGGCAGACGGGAGCATATAATACTCACATCGGCGCTTCCCTCATAGGTGCCCGCGAACCAGCAGCAAAGCATGGTGCCGTCAGGCAGTTCCAGCAGGGCGGGGGCATGGGCGGTGGCGTACGGCCCGGGGGGCAGCATGGCCTCCACGGTCCCCATGTGGGGATTTTCATAGACGACGCCGTCCGGCGTCAGGCCGGGAAGTACGGGATAGCTCATTATGTGTCAGCAACCTTTCATTGTAATAAAAGAGCAGGCAGAGCAGAACAGGCCGCTCTGCCTGCATGGTGCGATGGTCAAACAGGCTGGCCTATCAGGCGGCCTTGGCCGTCGCCTTCTTGCTCCTGGTGATGTTGAGGAACAGGGCGGCGATGCCGATGACGATGCCCACGATGGAGCTAATGGTCTCCGGCGCTATCAGGCAGATAGCGGCGGCGAACAGCACCACGCGCTCGACGATGTTCATCTCACACTTGAAGTAGCCGGACACCATAGAAGCCAGGAAGAAGGTGCCCAGGGCCAGCTGTACGGCGGCGATGACGATCTCCAGCACGGAGCCGAAGAGCAGTATCGCCGGATTGTACACGAATACGAACGGTACCAGGAAGCCCACCATGGCAAAGGTGAAGCCCTTCAGGCCGGTCTTCATGGCGTTGGCGTCGGCGATACCGGCCGCCGTGTACGATGCCACGCATACTGGCGGCGTGATCTGGGCCATGATGCCGTAATAGAACACGAACATGTTGGCGCAGAAGTTGGCGGTAGCGGAGTCCATGCCGCTCTCGATGAGGATGGGGCGGATGCAGGGCACGAACAGGATGACGCCCACCAGGTAAGCAGCCACGGTGGGGAGGGCCATGCCCAGGAGCATGCAGCCCACCATGCCGATGAGCAGAGCCACGAACAGAAGTTCAGTGCCCATGCCGGAGATGACGGTGGACAGGTTGGTAGCCAGAGAGGTCTGGCCGGTGACTACGTTGATGATGATGCCGCAGGCGGCGGTGGGGATGGCGATCTCGGCGGCCTGCTTGGCGCCGTCAACGCAGCAGTTCCACAGGCCCTTCAGGCCCACAAAGTCGTTGCCGCCGTTGACGAACTTGCTGATGATGTTGCACACCAGGCAGCTGATGATGCCAACGGTACCGGCGCGCATCAGGGAGTAACCGGCGATAATGAAGTACACCAGCACCACTGCGGGAAGCAGCAGATACAGCCGGGGCAGTATCTTGCGCTCTACCTTGATAGAGGCGTCCTGACCACCGGCGCGGCTGGCACGGCGGGCCGCCAGACGGTCCACCAGTACGAACACGGCAAAGTAATAGGCCACGGCGGGGATGATGGCACCGGCGGCAACACGGCCGTAGGGGATAGCCAGCATCTCAGCCATGATGAACGCGCCCACGCCCATGATGGGGGGCATGACCTGACCGCCGGTGGAGGCGACAGCCTCGATGGCACCGGCCTCTTCGGGCTGATAGCCGCACTTTTTCATCATGGGGATGGTCATGACGCCGGTGGTGGCCACGTTGGCCACGGCGGAGCCGGAGATCATGCCCATCAGGCCGGAGGAAATGACGGCAGCCTTGGCGGGGCCGCCGGAGCCCTTGCTGGACACCTTCATGCCCATGTCGATAAGCAGCTGGCCGCCGCCCAGGGCAGAGAAGAAGGCGCCGAAAACGATGAAGTAGAACAGACTGTTCGCGGAGGTCTGCAACGGGGAGCCGAACACGCCGTTGGCCCCCATGGTCATGCCTTCGGTGAACTGCTTGAACATCTGGGCAAAGGGCTTGCCGCGGGTATACAGGATGCCCGGCAGATAGGGCGCGGCCCATGCGTATACGATGAACAGCAGAATGAAGCCGAACAGCACCGCGCCCAGAGTGCGGCGCACGGCCTCCAGCAGCAGCACAACGGTGACGACCATGAATATCTTGTCCAGGGCGTCCACGGGGCTGATGAACATGACGTGGTCCACCAGGGACTGATAGCGGGTCACCACATAGTACAGCTGGAAGATGATGGCTGCATAGACCACCAGGTCTATCCAGCGGCTCCAAGCGAATTTGTTCAGCTCGGCGTCGGTGACAGCGTCACCTTTTTTCTTTTTGAGATTCTTGATGTACTTTTTATCCGGGGGATTGTTCAGGTAGACGAGCGTCAGGGCAAAAAGCAGGTGCAGCGGCGCCTGAAGCATGGTGGGGAGCTGGCGGACCAGGGACAGATAGACCTGGAACACGAAGAACGCTACCGTGATCAGGATGGCCGCGATCTGACGCACGTTAAACTTCTTTGCCATTTTCTTTGGCCCCTCCTCAATGTAATGGGTTAAAGGTCAGGGGGCGCGGAACGTGTCCGCGCCCCCGCGGAAGTTTTTGTTGCTATCGTCAGATAGAGTCAGTTTTCTTTTGCTTGCGTTGGGTCAGAAGGGGAACTCAGCCGTGCTCGTAGCCCATCTCCTCATAGTAGGCAGCAGCGCCCGGATGCAGGGCCACGCCGGTGAGGGTCAGGGTGCCAGCGGTCTCGGGGTCGAAGTAGCTCATAGCGCCGACGGCCTGGGCCAGCTCTTCCTTGTTCTCGCAGATGGCCTTAGCCAGATGATAGGCAACAGCCTCGTCCAGATCGGAGGGCACCAGCACGACCTGCTGAGAGCCGACGGTTAGGATCTCCTCGTCCTGGCGATTCCAGGTACCAGCCTCGACGGTGACATAGTCATAGCCCATCTCGACCAGCTTCTCCATGGTCTCCTCGCCCAGCTGCACGGCATACATGTCGTGGGTCAGGCAGAGCTCGGTGGTGTTGGCCTGGCCAGCGCCGATGTGGTCGATGGTCATGTCATACAGGTCGTCCTGCAGGCCAGCCTTGATAGCGTCGCCGCTGGTCTTCTCAACGACGCCGCCCCATGCGGCCACGTCCTCAAGGGTCAGGTCGAAAGCCGCGAACAGGCGCTCGGCGGCCATCTCACCAAAGGTGCCGTTGGTCTTGATGACGATCTTCACAGGATACTGCTGCTCGACCAGCTCTTCCACGGTGGTGATGCCGGTCTCGTCAACGAACTTCTGGGTGAACATGACGTTCATGAAGTCGTGGCCCATGCCGCCAGCGATAGCGGCGATCTCGGTGGTGGGCTCGTTGCCCAGGATGCCCTCTTCATAGCTCCACTTAGCAGGAGCGGAGTTGGACATGACCAGGTCGCACTGAGCGCCGGCGTTCACAATGATGGGAGCGCCCACGCCGCCGGGGGAGGTGGTGGTGATGCTGATGTTGGAGCCCTCGGGCAGCTCCTTCATCATGACGGTCTGCAGAGCGGCAGCGTAGTTGTAAGCCGCAGTGCCGACTTCCTGAGCCGCGAAGGTCAGGTCAACGGGGTCGGTCAGCTCATAGTCAGCTCCGTCAGCGAAAGCGAAAGCGCCCAGGGACAGGACCATAACCAGAGCAAGGGTCAGAGAGAGTGCTTTTTTCATTGTTTTTCTTCCTTTCAGAAAAAATTTTTTTCTTTAACCGGCCCTGCCGGATAAAGTACAGAGGATCTATTGCGCCTTGGCGTTTGCCATGCGGATGCCGTAATCCATGGCGTTGACAAGGCTAAGGGCGTTGGCGGTGCCGCTGCCCGCGTGGCCGAAGCCGGTGCCGTGGTCCACGCTGGCCCGGATGATGGGCAGGCCCAGTGTCACGTTCACGCCAGCTACGGCGTCCCAGTGGCCCTCGGCCTTGTTGTAGACAAAGCCCCGGACCTTCAGGGGGATGTGCCCCTGGTCGTGGTACATGCACACCACGATGTCATACCAGCCGCCCAGTGCCTTGGAGAACACGGAGTCGGGCGGGGTGGGCTTCTTGTCGGGGATGATGATGCCCTCGGCCATGGCCTGGTCGATGGCGGGCTGTATCTCCTCGATCTCCTCCCGGCCGAACATGCCGTTCTCGCCGCAGTGGGGGTTGAGCCCGGCCACGGCTATCTTGGGCTCGGGGATGCCGATGGCCTTGCAGCCCTCGTTGGCGATGCGGATGACGTCCAGCACACGGGCCTTCTTCACGCGGTCGCAGGCCTCCCGGAGGGAGACGTGGGTGGACACGTGCACCACCCGCAGCTCCTCATGGGCCAGCATCATGGTGTATTTGTCGGTGTGGGTGAAGTCGGCGTAAATCTCCGTGTGACCGGAGTAGTGGTGCCCGGCCATGTTGATGGCCTCTTTGCTCAGGGCGTTGGTGACGGTGGCGTCCACCTCGCCCGCCAGGGCCAGCTCGATGACCCGCTTCACGTACTGGAAGGCGGCCTCGCCCCCCAGGGCGGTGGCTCCCAGCTTGAAGGGTTTGGGGTCGTCCGGGTCGCCGGGGATGTCCGAGGGCTTGACGATGCCCATGTCATACACGTCGATGACGCCGGGCTGGAACACGGCCTCGGACACGGCCTTGATGGGATGGATGGTCACGTCGATGCCCAGGACCTTTTTCGCGGCCCGGGCGGCGTACTCCATGGAGCTGGCGTCGCCCACGATCAGGGGGCGGCAACGGTCATAGACCGCCGGGTCGGCCAGGGCCTGGACGGATATCTCCGGGCCGTTGCCAAAGGGGTCGCCCATGGTGATGCCCAGGATAGGTTTGTTTGCCATAGCTTTCTGTTCCTCCTGTCTCAGCAGAGCCCG
>CANRNA010000090.1 GCA_947631805.1 uncultured Oscillospiraceae bacterium
CCGTCGGGCTCGGCGTCAGCCAGCTGGGACCAGCCGATGGAGCCGGAGCCGCCGGGGACGTTGTCGATAACGATGGTCTGGCCGATGTACTTCTCGGCGTACTGGGCCAGCAGACGGGCGGTGATGTCGGTGCCGTTGCCCGCGTCATAGGCCACGATGATGTGCACGGGGCCGTCGGGAGCCCAGCCGCCGTCGGCGAGAGCGCCCGCGCCCAGAGCCGCTACCATGACCAGGGCCAGAAGCAAAGCGATGATCTTTTTCATTTTGGTACTTCCTTTCGTGAATAAAATATGTCGCTGGGGACATGACAAAAATATCACATCTTACCAAGAAAATCAACAAGGAATTGGGAAAAACGCCCCGATTTTTTCAACGATTTTCCCAGCACGTATCTCACTTGATGGCGCTGGTGGTGCGCAGCGTCACGTCGTGATAGCCGCCCTCCACGATGCTCGTCTCGCTGACCAGCGTCAGCCGGGCGTCCCGCTGGAGCTGGGGAATGTCGGTCACGCCGCAGTTGCACATGGTGGACTTGACCTTGTACAGGGTCTTCTGCACGTTGTCGTGGAGACTGCCGGCGTAGGTGACATAGCTGTCCACCCCCTCCTCGAAGGAGAGGGACTCCGCCCCGCCCAAGTCGTAGCGCTGCCAGTTCCGGGCCCTGTTGGAGCCCTCGCCCCAGTACTCCTTCACGTAGGTGCCGTTGATGTTCTGGATGGGCGTGGGGCTCTCGTCGAAGCGGGCGAAATACCGCCCCAGCATGACGAAATCCGCCCCCATGGCCAGAGCCAGGGTGATGTGGTGATCGTGGACGATGCCGCCGTCGGAGCAGATGGGCACGTACACGCCGGTCTTTTCATAGTACTCGTCCCGGGCGGCCGCCACCTCGATGATTGCCGTGGCCTGGCCCCGGCCGATGCCCTTTGTCTCCCGGGTGATGCAGATGGACCCGCCGCCGATGCCCACCTTTACAAAGTCGGCCCCGGCCTCGGCCAGGAAGAAGAACCCCTCCCGGTCCACCACGTTGCCCGCGCCCACCTTCACGCTCTCGCCGTAGTGCTCCCGTATCCAGGCGATGGTGTTCTTCTGCCAGATGGAGTGGCCCTCCGACGAGTCGATGCACAGCGCGTCCGCCCCCGCTTCCACCAGGGCGGGCACACGCTGGGCGTAGTCACGGGAGTTGATGCCCGCGCCCACCATCAGCCGCTTTTTTCCGTCCAGCAGCTCGTCGGGGTTTTCCTTGTGGCTGGCGTAGTCCTTGCGGAACACGAAATACTGTAAACGTCCGTCCCCGGACACGATGGGCAGGCTGTTGAGCTTGTGGTCCCAGATGATGTCGTTGGCCTCCTTCAGGCTCGTCCCCTCCGGGGCGGTGACGAGTTTTTCCCGGGGGGTCATGAAGGAGCGCACCAGCTCCGACCGGTCCATCCGGCTGACCCGGTAGTCCCGGCTGGTGACGATGCCCAGCAGCCGACCGTTGGCGGTGCCGTCCTCGGTGACGGCCACGGTGGAAAAGCCGTTTTTCGCCTTCAGGGCCAGGATGTCCCCCAATGTGGCGTCCGGCGTCACGTTGGAGGCGCTGACCACGAAGCCGGACTTGTGGTTTTTCACCCGCGCCACCATGGCCGCCTCGTCCTCGATGGACTGGGACCCGTAGATGAAGGACATTCCCCCCTCACGGGCCAGGGCGATGGCCAGGGTGTCGTTGGACACGGACTGCATGATAGCGCTCGTCATGGGGATGCTTAAGGTGATGGCGGGCTCCTCCCCTTTTCTGTACCGCACCAGGGGCGTGCGCAGGGAGATATTGGCCGGTACGCACTGCTCCGATGTGTAGCCGGGAATGAGAAGGTACTCGCTGAAGGTGTGGGACGGTTCGCTGTAATAGTACGCCATGATAGGCCCTCCTTGTTCGTCAGGGGACATCCGGCAGGCCCCGGTCTGTCGCATTTTTCTTGCCGTGTATTGTATCAGGGGCCGGATACAAAGTCAATGCCGCCGCCGTATTTTCGACAAAAGCGTTACCAAATGATACCTATTTTTAACTTGTGCGGATGAATTCCCCGCGTTAATATGTAATTAAGGAGAGTTTGCGTGTTTATCCTTTATCAGGAGGGGATGCGATATGGACCTGTTTTATAAGATCATCGCCCTGCTGGGCGGCTTGTCCATGTTCCTTTACGGCATGCGCGTCATGGGGGACGGGCTGAAAAGCTGCTCCGGCGGCGCCATGAAGGCGGCCCTTGCCAAGGTCACCGGCCGCCCCGCCCTGGGCTTCATCCTGGGCATGCTCGTCACCTGCATGATCCAGAGCTCCACCGCCACCATCGTGCTGACGGTGGGCCTGGTGGGCGCGGGCTTTCTCACCTTCCGCCAGTCCATCGGCATCGTCCTGGGTGCCAACGTGGGCACGGCCATCACCGCCCAGATCATCCGGCTCATGGACGTGCAGGCCGGGGCCACCAGCCTCCTCTATATGTTCAACGCCGAGAACCTGGCCCCCCTGGCCCTCATCCTGGGCATCGTGCTGGTGATGTTCGTGTCCAAGAGCTCTGCCAAGAACATGGGCACCATCGCCATCGGCTTTGGCGTGCTGTTCATGGGCCTCATCTTCATGAGCGACGCGGTCAGCACCCTGGGGGACAAGCTCAGCGGCCTTCTCACCGCCTTTGAGGGCAACTATCTTCTGGGGTTCCTGGCGGGCACCCTGGTGACCGGGGTCATCCAGAGCTCCTCCGCCGTGGTGGGCATCCTCCAGTCCTTTGCCAGCTCCGTGGGGGTGCGCTTTTGCGGGGTGTTCGCCGTGATCATCGGCGTGAACATCGGCGACTGCCTGACCACCTTCCTTGTCAGCCGCATCGGGGCCAAACCCGAGCAGATACGCACGGTCACGGTCCACGTCATCTACAACATCTGTGCGGCGTCCCTCATCGCCCTGGTCCTCACCCTGGGCCGGACCACCGGCCTTCTGGGAGACGGGCTGTGGTACCGGGAGCTGGACTCCGGCGGCGTGGCAAACGTCCACGGCCTGTTCCGTCTCGTCCCGGCGGTGCTGCTGCTGCCCCTGTCCGGGGTTTTCGCCCGGCTGGCGGAAAAGCTCGTGCCGGACAAGCCCCTGGACACGGAGGACCAGGATATCGTGGACAACCTGCGGGAGCTGGACGCCCGTCTGGTGGAAAACCCCGGCGTGGCCCTGGACCAGTCCGCCCACCTGCTGGGCCACATGGCCTCCGTCGCCAAGGACAACTTTGAGTCCGCCGTCAAGCAGATATTCGACCCCGACCCCAAGCTGGCCGAGCGCATCAACCAGCGGGAGGCCCTGCTGGACCGGATGGCCGACGCCACCAACCAGTACGTGGTGGACCTGTCCCCCTATGTGACCCTCGCCTCCCAGAACCGGGAGCAGAACTTCCAGATAAAGGCCCTGGACTGCTTCGAGCGCATCGGAGACCTGGCCCAGAACATCCTCCACGACAGCGACAGCATCCACGAAAACGGCAAGCCCCTGTCCCCCGAGGCCCAGACCGACCTGAAGGGCACCATCACCACCGTGAACGACATCCTCTCCCTCACCGTAAAGGCTTTCACCGACAACGACCTGTCCCGGGCCAGGGCCGTGGAGCCTCTGGAGGAGGTCATCGACGACATCATCGAGGTGATGAAGGCCCGCCATGTCCAGCGCATGACCCAGGGGGTGTGCGACGTGGTCAACGGCATCCAGTACCAGAACCTGCTGCAAAATCTGGAGCGCATCAGCGACCAGTGCTCCGACCTGGCGGTGTATATGCTCAGCCGGACGGACACCGCCGTGGCCGGGCAGGAGCACCGGTATCTCCACGATCTGCACCACTCCGACAACGAGGCGTACCGGCGCATGTTCCGGGAAAACTACCGAAAATACTTCCAGGCCCTCCATCTGGCAGCCAGTGGACAGGGAGAGCCGGAGGGAGCCGCGCGAAAAAAACCTTGACACGGCCGCCCCTTTCGCCTATAATAGTCCCAGAGCAAAGACGTTCGGTTGGACGTCTTTGCTCTTTTTTCAAGGATTAAGGAGATAGCATCATGTGCGCGATCATGGGATTTACAAAAAGAACGCTGACCCGGGAGGAGCTTATGCCCTACTTTGACAGGACCGTCTCCCGGGGGCCGGATATGAGCCGCGTGGAGCAGGCGGGCTCCGGGTGGCTGTGCTTCCACCGGCTGGCCATCATGGGCCTGCACCCGGAGGGGATGCAGCCGTTCCATCTGGACGGGGATATGGCCGTGTGCAACGGGGAGCTGTATCTGTTCCGGCCTCTGAAGGCGGAGCTTGCCAAAGAATACGACTTCGTCAGCGAATCGGACTGCGAGATCATCCTCCCCCTCTACCGGAAATACGGGCTGGACATGTTCGCCATGCTGGACGCGGAGTTTGCCATGATCATCTATGACAGCCGCCGGGACGAGCTCATCGCCGCCCGTGACCCCATCGGCATCCGGCCGCTGTTTTACGGCAAGCTGGCCGACGGGAGCATGGTCTTCGCCAGCGAAGCGAAAAACCTGGTGGGCCTTTGCGACGAGATATGCCCCTTCCCGCCGGGCCACTATTACGCCGGGGGAAAGTTCGTCCGCTACGCCGACCTCACCACCGTGGACAAATACCTCCCTGACGACCTGGAGACCGTGTGCCGGAACATCCGGGAAAAGCTCATACTGGGCATCGACAAGCGCCTGGACGCGGACGCCCCTCTGGGCTTTCTCCTGTCCGGGGGGCTGGACAGCTCCCTGGTGTGCGCCGTCTCCGCCCGCATCCTGGGCAAGCACATCCGCTCCTTCGCCATCGGCATGGACACCGACGCCATCGACCTGAAATACGCCCGCCAGGTGGCGGACTACATCGGCGCGGAGCACACGGAGGTGTACATGACCCGCCAGCAGGTCCTGGCCAGTCTGGAAGAGGTCATCGCCATGCTGGGCACCTACGACATCACCACCATCCGGGCCAGCATGGGCATGTATCTGTGCTGCAAGGCCATCCACGAGAACACGGACGTGCGGGTGCTGCTGACCGGGGAGATATCCGACGAGCTGTTCGGCTACAAGTACACCGACTTCGCCCCCTCCCCGGAGGCCTTCCAGGCGGAGGCCAAAAAGCGGGTGGACGAGCTGTACATGTACGACGTGCTCCGGGCGGACCGGTGCATCTCCGTCAACTCCCTGGAGGCCCGTGTGCCCTTCGGGGACCTGGAATTCGTCAAATACGTCATGAGCGTCGATCCCCGGCTCAAGGTCAACAGCTACGACATGGGCAAATACCTGCTGCGCCACGCCTTTGAAAAGGACCACATCCTCCCCGACTCCATCCTCTGGCGGCAGAAGGCGGCCTTCTCCGACGCGGTGGGCCACTCCATGGTGGACGATTTGAAGCAGTACGCCGAGGGGCTGTACACCGACGGGGAATTCGAGCAAAAGCGGCAAAAATACGACTTTGCCCGGCCCTTCACCAAGGAGAGCCTGCTCTATAGGGAGATATTTGAAAAGTATTACCCCGGCCAGGCGGCCATGGTCAAGGACTTCTGGATGCCCAACCGCGCCTGGAAGGGCTGCGACGTGAACGACCCCAGCGCCCGGGTCCTGGCAAACTACGGCGCCAGCGGAAAATAAGATACAAATAGGATACATATAAAGCAGCGGGGACCGGCCGGTCCCCGCTTCCCTGTCTTATCCGCTCCTTCAGCGCACCTGGCCGTTCCCGCGGACGATATATTTATAGCTGCAAAGCTCCTCCAGGCCCATGGGGCCGCGGGCGTGGAGCTTCTGGGTGGAGATGCCCATCTCACACCCCAGGCCGAACTCTCCCCCGTCCGTGAATCGGGTGGAGGCGTTCACATACACCGCCGCGCTGTCCACCGCCTGGGTGAAACGGGCAGCCGCCTCCTCGTCCTCGGTGACGATGGCGTCGCTGTGGCCGGTGGAGTGGGCGGCGATGTGGGCCACGGCGGCGCCCACGTCCTCCACCACCTTCACCGCCAGGATGTAGTCCAAAAACTCGGTGTCAAAGTCATGCTCCACCGCCGGTGTGCCCGGAATGATGGCGGCGGCCGCCTGGTCCAGCCGCAGCTCCACCGGCCGCAGCCCGGCGGCGGCCCGGTCGTCCACCAGCCGCTTTTTCAGCGCGGGCAAAAACCTGTCCGCCACAGCCCGGTGGACCAGCAGCGCCTCCTCCGCGTTGCAAACGCTGGGGCGGCTGGTCTTGGCGTTCTCCACGATGGCAAGGGCCTTGTCCAGGTCCGCCGCGGCGTCCACATACACGTGGCATATCCCGGTGCCCGTCTGGATGCAGGGCACGGTGGCGTTCTCCACACAGGCCCGGATGAGCCCGGCGCCGCCCCTTGGGATGAGCAGGTCCACCAGGCCGCTGGCCTCCATCAGCTCCTTGGCGCTCTGGCGGGAGGTGTCCTGGATGAGGCTGACGGTCTGCCGGGGCAGTCCCGCCCGCTCCAGGCCGTCCCGCATGGCCTCGGTGATGGCGTTGCAGCTGCGCCAGGACTCCTTTCCGCCCCGGAGCACGCATACGTTGCCGCTCTTCACCGCCAGGGCCGCCGCGTCCCCGGTCACGTTGGGGCGGCTCTCATAGATGATGGCCACCACCCCCAGAGGCACGCTCACCCGCTCTATCACAAGGCCGTTGGGCCGCTCTCGCCTGGACAGGGTCCGGCCCACCGGGTCTGGCAGGGCGGCCACCTGGCCCACGCCCTCCGCCATGGCCCGGATGCGGCCCTCGTCCAGATAGAGCCTGTCCAGTATCACCTCGCTCATAGTCCCCCGGGCCGCCTCCATATCCGCCCGGTTGGCCTGTAAAATGGCGTCCGCGCTCTTTGTCAGGCAGTCCGCCATGGCCAGAAGCGCCGCCGTGCGCCGCTGGGGCCCGGCGGACGCCAGAGGCGCCTTGGCCTCCTGGGCCGCCAGCAATATCTCACGAGTCGTCATACCCATCCCTCCTGCTTTTTCCCCAGAAACCGGGTCCC
>CANRNA010000091.1 GCA_947631805.1 uncultured Oscillospiraceae bacterium
TGATATGGGACATACAGCGGCGTTCCTCTCCCCATCCGGGAGCGGAACGCCGCTTTTTGGTTTTGGAGACCGCTGGCTCTGTCAGGAGGGGCTGACCGTATCATCCCGCTGCCGGGCTCACACCTTCATCTGACGGCGGCGGGCCAGGTTTATCATGCCCTCCTGCATATCGTTGAGGTTTTGCAGCATCCGCCCCGCCCCGTAGGCCGTGCAGCTCAGGGCGTCGTCCACCAGCACCGCGTCGATGCCGGTCTGCTCGGTGACCAGCTTGTCCAGACCCCATATCTGGCTGCCGCCGCCGGACAGGACAATGCCGTTTTCGGACACGTCCCCCACCAGCTCCGGCGGGGTGCGCTCCAGCACCAGGTGGATGGCCTCCATGAGCTGGGCCATGGGCTCCTCCAGGGCCTCCACCATGTCGGCGGAGCTGATGGTCACGCTCCGGGGCAGGCCCGTCACAAGGCACCGGCCCTTGACCTCCTCATAGGTGACCTCCGGCCGGGGATAGACGCAGCCGATGGACAGCTTCAGCTCCTCCGCCGTGCGCAGGCCGATGAGCAGATTGTGCTTTTTGCGGATGAACCGGACGATGGCCTCGTCGAAGGCCGCTCCGGCGGTCTTGATGGACTCCTGCTCCACCACGCCGCCCAGGCTCACCACGGCCACTTCGGTGGTGCCGCTGCCGATGTCCACCACCAGATGGCCGTCGGCCTTGGTGATGTCTATACCGGCCCCCACGGCGGTGGCAAGGGAGGCCTCCTTCAAATACACCTTCCGGGCCCCGGCCTCGATGGCCGCGTCGATGAGGGCGCGCTCCTCCACGCCGGTGATGCTCCCCGGCACGCAGATGAGCACCCGGGGCTTGAACAGACTGAAGGAGGTGATGCGGCCGATGAACTCCTTCAGCATCCGGGCGGTCATGTCATAGTCGGATATGACGCCGTTGACGATGGGGCTGATGGGCACGATGTTGGCGGGGGTGCGGCCCAGCATCTTCTTGGCCTCCTCCCCGATGCGCAGCAGCCGTCCGTTGGAGCTGTCCATGGCCACAAGGGAGGACTCCCGCAGGCGGATGCCCCGGCCCCGCACGTACATGAGCGTTGTCATGGTCCCCAGGTCAATGGCGATATCTCTCTCAAAAAACAGCATAATACGTCCTCCTAGCGCGTAGTGGCAAGGGTGGCGCACCGCACGTCCTCCGCCCCCGCCAGCAGCAGGGTCTTGGCGCACTCCGACAGAGTGGAGCCGGTGGTCACGATGTCGTCTACGAGCAGTATTCTTTTTCCGGCGACGGCCGCCGGGTCGATGACCCGGTAGGCCCCCGCGATATTGGCTCTTCTCTTTTCCGGCGCGCCGGTATTGGACTGGGGCCTGACGCCCCGGCGCTTTTTCAGCACCCGCACCGGCTCCCGCCGAAGGCGGCGGCCCGCGTTCCGGGCCAAAAGCTCCGCCTGGTCATAGCCGCGGCTCCGGCGGCGTCCCGCGTCCAGGGGCACCCAGGAGAGGATATCATACTCCCCCTCCATGCGCTCATAGATGACCTGGGCCACCAGCTCCCCGAAGGGGACGGCGTAGGCCTGGGCCCCCTGGAACTTGAACCGCTGAATGGCCTCCCGCACATCCCCCTCGTAGTACAGCGCCGACACGCACCGGGAGAAGAAATCCCCCTTCCGGCCAAAGCCCTCCTCCGTCTGGGGCATGCGCCCCTGGCACGCGGGGCAGATGGACGGCCTGCCGGGGGGCAGGAATCGGCGGCACAGCACGCACCTGGTGGGATAGACCAGGTCCAGGATATAGTCAAGTATCTTCATTGACCATGCGGATGCGAAGACCGCTGTATCGCTTGGCCCGGCGGGCGTTTTCCGTCATCACCCGGATGCACTCCTCGTCCCCCACGATCACCAGAAGCTCGGCGGCCCTGGTGACGGCGGTGTAGAGGAGGCTCCGGTACATGAGCTGGGGCGCGGCCCGCACGGCGGCCAGCACCACCGCCCTGTACTCGCTGCCCTGAGCCTTGTGGACCGTGGTGGCCCAGGCGTGGTCCAACTCCGACGCCTGCTCGAAGGCGTACTCCGCCCGGCGGCCGTCAAAGTCGATGACGAAGGACTCCGCCCCCGGGTCGATGGACGCTATGTAGCCGATGTCCCCGTTGAAGACCCCATATCCGCTCTCCAGCGCCTCGGTCTTCCACTGGACGTCGTAGTCGTTTCGTATCTGCATGACCCGGTCGCCCTCCCGGAAGGTGCGCCCGGCGAAGACGAACTCCTGCTTCCCCACCGCGGGGGGATTGAGGGCCTGCTGGAGGCGTTTATTCAGCTCCTCTGTGCCCGCCGCCCCCTTGCGGGTGGGGGTGAGCACCTGTATCTGTCCGGAGGGGATGCCCATATTCTTAGGCAGCCGCTCCTGGCACAGGGAGACAATGGTCTCCGCCGCGCTGTCAGGCTCCCGGCGGCGGAGGAAGAAAAAGCCGTCCCGGTTGGCCCGCAGGTCCGGCACCTCCCCCCGGTCTATCTGGTGGGCGCTGAGCACGATGCGGCTGTCCGTCTTCTGGCGGAAGATCTCCGTCAGGCGCACCGTCTCGGCCACGCCGCTGCGGATCACGTCCCGGAACACGGCCCCCGGTCCCACCGAGGGCAGCTGGTCCGCGTCCCCCACCAGCACCAGGCGGCAGGACGGGCCCACGGCGGCCAGCACTGCCCGCATAAGGCTCATATCCACCATGGAGCACTCGTCAAGAATCAGCGCGTCGCACCGGAGCCTGTCATTCTCGCTCTTGCGAAAGACGGTGCTGTCCGTTTCCGGGGAAAAGCTCGCCTCCAGCAGCCGGTGGATGGTGGAAGCCTCCCGGCCCGTCAGGTCCCCCAGGCGTTTGGCCGCCTGGCCCGTGGGGGCCGCCAGCATGGTCTCCAGGCCCATGGCGTCAAACAGGCTCAGCACGGCCCGCACCGACGTGGTCTTTCCCGTGCCGGGGCCGCCGGTGATGACGACGAGCTGCTTTTTCGCCGCCGCGTCCAGCGTCCGGCGCTGCTGGGGGGCGAAGGAGATGCGCTGCTCCCCCTCCAGTTTTTCGATGACCCGCTCCACGTTCACGTGGACATTCTCATAGCTGTGTCCCGCCATCTCCCGCAGCCGCCGGGCCACGTACACCTCCGCGGCGTACAGGGGAGCCAGATAGCAAGCCGTCACGTTCCCCACGGGCTCCTGTATCACGTCCCCGGCCTCCAGCAGGATGTCCAGCCCCTCCCCGATCTGCTCCGCGTCCACGCCTATAAGCTGGGCGGTGGCGGCGGTGAGCTTGTCCACCGGCAGGAAGCAGTGGCCGTTTTCGCTGTTGTGGCGCAGCTCAAAGAGCAGCGCCGCCGCGATGCGCTGGGGGGAGTCGGCCTCCATGCCGTGGGCCAGGGCCAGGGCGTCCGCCTCGGCGAAGGTGGCCCCCACCTGGATGCCGGAGAGGATATAGGGGTTGTCCTCCACCGTCTCCAGGGCGTCGTCGCCGTACAGTCTATACAGCCGCAGCGCCAGCACCGGGGCCAGCCCCGCGCTGCCCAGAAATTCCATGAGCGAGCGCATCCCCGTCTGGTGGCGAAAGGCCTCGGACATCTCCTCCGCCTTTTTGGTGCTGATGCCCCGGAGGGCCGCCAGCTTTTCCGGGTGGTCCCTGAGCACGTTCAGGGCGTCGTCCCCGAATTTCCCCACGATCAGGGCCGCCGTGGCCGGGCCTATGCCCTTTATCACCCGGCTGGACAGGTAATCGAATATGGCGGAGGCCCCGGAGGGCATGGTCCGCTCCGTGTACTGGGCCTTGAACTGCTCCCCGTGGGCGGCGTGGCGTGTCCAGGCGCCGAAGGCGCTCAGCTGCTCTCCCGGCGCGGCCATGGGGATGCAGCCCACCACGATGGCCTGGGAGCCGTCGTCCGCCTCCAGGCGCAAAACGGTGTAGCCGTTCTCCTCGTTGCAGTAGATGACCGCGGCCACCCGGCCGTCCAGTCTTTCCAGCTCCTGTCCGTCCATGGTCACACCAAGAGCTCTATGACCCCGGCGGTGGCCAGGGAGACCGCCAGTCCCGCCGCCATGACCCCCAGGATGATGGGGGGCAGCGCCCGCTTCATGCGCATGTTGAGAAGGGCCGCCAGCAGCGCCCCGGTCCAGGCGCCGGTGCCGGGCAGGGGCACGGCCACGAACAGCAGCAGACCCCAGAACTGGGCCTGGCGGACGCGCTCCGCCTTTTTCCCCGTGCCCTTGGCCTCCAGCCAGGAGACGAACCGCCTGGCCCGGTCGGACTTCTCCCGCAGCCAGTCCATCACCGTGCGGACAAAGGCGATGATGAACGGCGTCGGGAGGATATTCCCGGCCATGCTGATGAGCGCCGCCTGCCACACGGGCAGACCCAGGCCCACCCCCACGGGGATGGCCCCCCGCAGCTCCACGATGGGGAGCATGGACACCAGAAAGGTGGCCAGCGTCCGCCCGACGCCCATATCCGCGATGAGATCAGCTATCTCCATGAAACTCCTATCCCCTACAGGACCTTCCGCAAAAACTGTCCCGTATAGCTCTCTTCACAGGCGGCGCACGCCTCCGGCGTACCGGCGAACACCAGCTGTCCCCCCTGGTCGCCGCCCTCGGGCCCCAGGTCGATGATGTAGTCGGCACATTTTATGACGTCCAGGTTGTGTTCGATGACAAGGACCGTGTTGCCCCCGTCCGTCAGCCGCTGGAGGATGTCCAGCAGCCGGGCCACATCCGCCGTGTGCAGGCCCGTGGTGGGCTCGTCCAGGATGTAGAAGGTGCTGCCGGTGCTCCGCCGGGCAAGCTCTGTGGCCAGCTTCACCCGCTGGGCCTCGCCGCCGGAGAGAGTGGTGGAGGACTGACCCAGCTTCACGTACCCCAGCCCCACGTCCCACAGCGTCTGGAGCTTGGAGCGGATGTTCTCCTGGTTCTGGAAGAAGTCCAGGGCCTCCTCTACGGTCATGTCCAGCACCTGGGCGATGTTCCTGCCCTTGTAGCGCACCTCCAGGGTCTCCCGGTTGTACCGGTTGCCGTGGCACACCTCGCATGGCACGTACACATCGGGCAGAAACAGCATCTCGATCTTGATGAGCCCGTCCCCGGAGCAGGCCTCGCACCGGCCGCCCTTCACATTGAAGGAAAACCGGCCGGACTTATAGCCCCGGAGCTTGGCGTCCTGGGTGGAGGCGAACAGCTCCCGGATGTCGTTGAAAAGGCCCGTATAGGTGGCAGGGTTAGACCGGGGCGTCCGGCCGATGGGGCTCTGGTCGATGTCGATGACCTTGTCCAGATACTCCAGGCCCGTCATGGCCCGGCACTTGCCGGGGCGGACCTTCCGCCGGTTCAGATCGGCCCCCAGCTTCTTCTCGATGACCTCGTTCACCAGGGAGGACTTGCCGCTGCCGGACACCCCCGTGACGCAGGTGAACGCCCCCAGGGGGATGTCCACGTCCAGGTCCCGGAGGTTGTTGGCCGCCGCCCCCCGGACGGACAGGAAATGGCCGTTCCCCTTCCGGCGGGTCAGAGGCACGTCGATGCGCTTTCTGCCGCTGAGATATTGGCCGGTGATGGAGCTCTCGCAGGCCATGATGTCCTCCGGCGTACCGGCACAGACCACCTGGCCCCCGTGAACACCCGCCCCGGGACCGATGTCCACCACCCAGTCGGCCGCCCGGATGGTGTCCTCGTCGTGCTCCACCACAATGAGGGTATTGCCCGCGTCGGTGAGCTGGCGCAGGGTGCGCAGGAGCTTTTCGTTGTCCCGCTGGTGCAGGCCGATGCTGGGCTCGTCCAGCACGTACAGCACCCCCATCAGCGCGGAGCCTATCTGGGTGGCCAGGCGGATGCGCTGGCTCTCTCCCCCGGACAGCGTTCCCGCCCCCCGGCTCAGCGTCAGGTACCCCAGGCCCACGCTCACCAGAAAGCTCAGCCGCTGGCGTATCTCCTTGAGTATCCTGTCGGCGATGATGCTCTCTTTTTCCGTCAGGACCAGGCTGTCGAGAAACCGCAGCTCCTGGGTCACGGGCAGGCGGCTGAACTGGGCGATGGAGAGCCCGCCCACCGTCACGGCCAGTATCTCCGGCCGCAGCCTATCCCCGTGGCAGTCCGGACACTCGTACTCCCCCATGCAGTCCTCCAGATCGGCCCTGGCGGAGGCAGACTGGGTCTCCCGGTAGCGCCGCTCCAAATTGTTCACGATGCCCTCAAAGTCCTTGGTGATGGTGCCGTAGCCGGACCCGCGCTCATAGCGCAGCTCCAGCGGCTCACCGTTTGTGCCGTACAGTATGGCGTTGATGGCCGCCTCCGGCAGGGTCTTGATGGGGTCGTGCAGGTCGAAGTGGTATTTCCGCCCCAGGGCCTCATAGTACATCCGGCAGATGGAATCCCCCCGCACGTTGGACCAGCCGTAGGCCATGATGCCCCCGTCCATGATGGACAGATTGGGGTTGGGCATGATAAGCGCCGGGTCCACCCGGAGCATGGTGCCCAGGCCGCTGCATGTGGGGCACGCCCCGTAAGGGGCGTTGAAGGAGAACATCCGGGGGGTCATCTCCTCGATGGAGACCCCGCAGTCCTCGCAGGCGTAGTTCTGGGAGAAGGACATCTCCCGGTCCTGGCCGGTCAGGTCCACCCGCACCAGCCCGCCGGAGAGGCCCATGGCCGTCTCCGTGGAGTCGGTGAGCCGCCGGAGGATATCGGTGCGCATCACCAGCCGGTCCACCACGATGTCGATGTTGTGCTTTTTGTTCTTGTCCAGGCTGATGGGCTCGGTCAGATCGTAGACGTCCCCGTCCACCCGCGCCCGGACATAGCCGGAGCGCTGGGCATCCTCGAACACCTTCCTGTGCTCGCCCTTTTTGCCCCGTATGACCGGGGCCAGTATCTG
>CANRNA010000092.1 GCA_947631805.1 uncultured Oscillospiraceae bacterium
GCAGGCTGGGGAGGATAAGCCTTGAAAGACCGGAGGGCTGAAGAGATCGACCTGTGGGCCTGCGAGCGGCTGCTGCATAGCCAGGGCACGGCCCTGGTGTGCGGGGTGGACGAGGCCGGGCGGGGCCCCCTGGCCGGGCCTGTGTGCGCCGGGGCGGTCATCCTGCCGGAGGGGTGTGACCTTCCGGGGTTGAACGACTCCAAAAAGCTGACGGAAAAGCGGCGGGAGGCCCTCTTCCCCCTGATCCAGGAGCGGGCCGTCGCCTGGGCGGTGGCCTTCGCCACGGTGGAGGAGATAGAGCAGATGAACATCCTGTCGGCGGCCCTGCTGGCCATGGACAGGGCCATCAGACAGCTGGACCCGGCGCCGGAGCTTGCCCTCATCGACGGCAACACCACCCGGTCCATCTCCGTCCCGGCCAGGAGCGTCATAGGCGGGGACGGGAAGTGCGCCTGCATCGCGGCGGCGTCCGTGCTGGCGAAGGTCAGCCGTGACAGGGTGATGCGTAAGCTTGCGGAGCAGTATCCCCAGTACGGCTTTGAAAAGCACAAGGGCTACGGCACACGGGAGCACTGCGCGGCCATACTGCGCTACGGGCCCTCGCCGGTGCACAGGCCGTCGTTTCTGAAAAAGCTCTATGCAGGAAAATAAAAGGCTGCTGGGCGCCTTCGGGGAGGACGCGGCCTGCCGGTATCTGGCGAGGTGCGGCTACCGCATCGTGGGGCGCAACTACGCCAGCCGGTTCGGAGAGATAGACATCATCGCCCGGAAGGGGCGGTACATCGTGTTCGCGGAGGTAAAGCTCCGCCGGGACGCCAGCCACGGCGCGGCGGCGGAGTTCGTCACCGCGCAGAAACAGCGGCGCATCATCCTGGCCGCCCAGCAGTGGCTCGCGGCCAATCCCACGGCCCTGCAGCCCCGCTTCGACGTGATAGAGGTCTACGCCCCCCAGGGGCTGGACACGGCAAAGCCGCAGATCAATCATTTGGAGGACGCGTATTCGACATGAGATATGTGAGCACGAGAGAGGGGCGGCAGACCGTCACCGCCTCCCAGGCCATCATCCGGGGCATCGCCCCCGACGGCGGGCTGTATGTGCCCCAGCAGATACCCGCCGTGGACGGGGCGTTCATCCGCCGCCTGTGCGGCATGGACTACCGGGGCAGGGCCGTGGAGGTGCTGGGCCTCTACCTGGAGGAGTTCTCCCGCCAGGAGCTGGAGGACATCGCCCAGGCGTCCTACGGGGAGAATTTCGACGATCCGGCCATAGCGCCGCTGCGCTTCGCGGCAGGAGCCGCCTACCTGGAGCTGTGGCACGGGCCCACCAGCGCCTTCAAGGACATGGCGCTGCAGATCATGCCCCGGCTTTTGACGGCCAGCCTGCGGAAAAACGGGGAGGAGCGGACCGTCAGCATCCTGGTGGCCACCAGCGGCGACACGGGAAAGGCCGCCCTTGAGGGATTCCGGGACGTGCCCGGCACACGCATCATGGTGTTCTATCCCCGTGACGGTGTCAGCCAGGTCCAGAAGCTGCAAATGGCCACCCAGGAGGGGCGGAACGTGAACGTGGTGGCCGTGAACGGCAACTTCGACGACGCCCAGACCGGGGTGAAGAGGATATTCGCCGACCGGGCCTTTGCCAAAGAACTGGACGGGCGGGGGTATTTCCTCAGCTCCGCCAACTCCATCAACTGGGGCCGCCTGGTGCCCCAGATCGCCTACTATTTCTCCGCCTACTGCGACATGGTGACCGCCGGGCAGATCGGGCTGGGGCAGGAGGTGGACTTCTGCGTGCCCACCGGGAACTTCGGCGACATCCTGGCCGGGTGGTACGCCAAGCGGATGGGGCTGCCCGTGGGGCGGCTGATATGCGCGTCCAACGAAAACAACGTGCTCACCGACTTCATTGCCACCGGCGTGTATGACAAAAACCGGCCCTTCCACCTGACAAGCTCCCCGTCCATGGACATTCTGGTGTCCTCCAACCTGGAGCGGCTGCTGTACTGCCTGACGGAGGACGCGGACCGTGTCCGGGGCTATATGGAGGCCCTCTCCGCCCAGGGACGCTACGACGTAGGCGGCCAGCTGGCGGAGGCGGTCCGGCGGGAGTTCACCGGCGGGTACTGCCGGGACGAGGACGGAAAAGAGGAGATCGGCCGCCTCTGGCGGGAGGCGGGGTATCTGGCGGATACCCACACCGCCGTGGCCAGCCGGGTGCTCCGGGACCTGCGGGAGAAGGAGGGGACCGTCCGGCCCACCGTGGTGGTGTCCACGGCCAGCCCCTTCAAGTTCGGCGGCGCGGTGCTCCAGGCTTTGGGGGCCCACACCGGCGAGACGGGGCCGGGGCTGGTGGACGAGCTGGCCGCCCTAACCGGCGTGGCGGCACCCAAGCCCCTCTCCGGCCTGGGACAGCGGCCTGTCCGGTTCGAGCGCTGGGTCGAGAAGGAGGACATGGAGCAGGCGGTATCGGAATTCTTGTCCTGACGGTCACAGGCGCTCGCGCCGGGTACAGACTGACAAAGGATGGATAAACGAGAGCGAAGGCCGGTCAGGCCGAGCCGCGCGGCGGGCCGCGCGTGAAGTCAAAAGCCGCAGTACGTCGGGCTTTTGACTTCCTGCCGGGGGGATTCACTTCCCCCGAGCAGTTTCAATCCAAGCTGTCAAAAACTCGTTTTTGACAAGCTTAGCTCTGGCATTTATGCCGGAGCGATGGATGTGGAGCTTGCCCAAACGGGACCCCGCAGGAGCCCAGCGAAGCGGGTCCTGCGGGGAAGAGGAGGGACAGCGGAACGGAAGAGCTCTGGCGCTTGCGCCGGAGCGATGGATGTGGAGCTTGCCCAAACGGGACCCCGCGGGAGCCCAGCGAAGCGGGTCCTGCGGGGAAGAGGAGGGACAGCGGAACGGAAGAGCTCTGGCGCTTGCGCCGGAGCGATGGATGTGGAGCCTGTCCCGACGTATGTATGGGCGGCGTGGCCGCCGCCCATGAGGTTCACACATACTGCCAGGTGTCCACAGGCGAAAAAGTGCCGCAGAAGGTGTCGGCCTTCGTGGCGGCGTCCTCGCTCTTGACGTTGATGTGCGTAGCGGTGCACTGGTCGCCGATGGTGTGATGCTTGCAGTTGGTCACAGTACAGCATACGCCGCTGATACAGTCCCGGCCGCCGCAGTTTTTCTTCTTATCATCCATCTCTATCACCTCGCGGCTAGTATCTGCGGGCGGAAAGGTGTTTATGCCATGTCACTTTTTGCCATAGGAGACCTGCACCTGTCTCTGGGGACGGACAAACCCATGGACGTGTTCGGTCCCCGGTGGAAAGACCACACGGCGAAGCTGCGGGCGGGATTCGGGGCCCTGACGGACCGGGACGTGTGCGTGCTGTGCGGGGACATCAGCTGGGCGGCGGACCTGGAGGGGGCGCTGGAGGACTTCCGGTTCATCGAGGCCCTGCCGGGCCGGAAGATCATCCTCAAGGGCAACCACGACTACTGGTGGAGCTCCGCCGCCAAGATGAACGCCTTTTTTGAAAAGCACGGCCTGGAGACCATCTCCATCCTGCACAACAACGCCTACCCTTACGGGGAGAGGGCGGCGATATGCGGCACGAAGGGGTGGTTTTACGAGGAGAGCCGGGGCACGGAGCACGACAAAAAGCTCATAGACCGGGAGATACTGCGGCTGGAGGCGTCCTTGAAGGCGGCGGGGGAGCGGGACAAATACGTCTTTCTCCACTATCCCCCCAAGTACGGGGGCTATACCTGTCCGGAGATACTGGCCCTTTTCCGGCAATACGAGGTGAAGGTGTGCTGCTCGGGGCACCTGCACGCCGACAGTCTGCGCCTGGCATTCAACGGTTTTTACGAAAATACGCGACATATTTGCGTTTCCGGCGACGGAATTGATTTTAGACCTTGTAAAATATTGTGATATTTGCTACAATGCGAAGCTGTGCCATATATCATATTTCCAGGGTAATATTGGAAGGAGAAGTCACCCATGATCGTAAAGAATGTAAGAAAGAAAGAAAAGAGCACCGTCACCTTTGACGTGCTGTGCGACGCCGCGGAGTTCGAGAAGGCCGTGAACGAGGCCTATCTGCGAAACAAGAGCAAGATATTTGTTCCGGGCTTCCGCAAGGGCAAGGCCCCCCGCATGGTCATCGAGGGCATGTATGGCAAGGACGTGTTCTATGACGACGCCGCCGACGAGCTGGCCCCCGTGGCGTTCAATTTCGCCCTGGAGAAGAGGGACCTGCGCACGGTGGGCAACCCCCTGGTGAAGAAAGTGGACGTGTCCGACGCCAAAGAGCTGACTATCTCCTTCGTGACGGCCGTTTGGCCGGAGGTCACGCTGGGCCAGTACAAGGGCCTGGAGGCCCCCAAGGCCAAGGTGGAGATAACCGACGGGCAGGTGGACGAGGAGCTGGAGAAGATCCGCCGCCGCAACAGCCGCATCCAGTCCGTGGAGCGGCCCGCCAAGCTGGAGGACACCGCCGTCATCGACTACGAAGGCTCCGTGGACGGAGTGCCCTTCGACGGCGGCAAGGCCGAGGGCCACAATCTGGTCCTGGGCTCCGGCGCGTTCATCCCTGGATTCGAGGACCAGGTGGTGGGCATGGGCGCCGGGGAGGAGCGGGACATCAACGTCACCTTCCCCGAGGACTACGCCGAGAAGTCCCTGGCCGGAAAGGCGGCCGTGTTCCACGTCAAGTGCAACGAGGTCAAGGAGACCCAGCTCCCCGCCCTGGACGACGAGTTTGCCAAGGACGTGAGCGAGTTCGACACCCTGGCGGAGTACAGGGCCTCTGTCCGGGAGCGGCTGGAGAAGGCCGCCGAGGCCGAGGCGGAGAGCGCCTATCAGTCCGTGCTCATCGAGAAGGCCGGGGACAACATGCAGGCCGAGATACCCGACGCCATGATAGAGGAGCAGATCGACGGCATGGTCCGGGAGTATGACCGGAATCTGCAGATGAACGGGCTGAACCTGGAGCTGTATCTGAAATATCTGGGCCAGGACATGAACGCTTTCCGGGAGCAGTGCCGCCCCACGGCGGAGCGCCGGGCCAAGACCGACGTGGTCCTGGAGAAGATCGCCGAGGAGGAGGGCATCCAGGTCACCGACGAGGAGATAAACCAGGAGTACGAAAAGCTGGCCGGGCAGTACGGCATGACCGAGAAGCAGGTCCGCGCCTCCCTGGACGAGGAGGTCATCGGCACCGACCTGAAGACCCGCAAGGCGGCTCAGCTCATCTTTGACAGCGGCGTGCCCACCGAGCCGACAGAGGAGCCCGCGGCGGAGGAAAAGAGCGACGGGGAGGAGCCCAAGCCTGCTAAGAAGACTGCCCGCAAGAGCACCAAGAAGGCCGCCGAGACGGCCCAGGACGCCCCCGCCGAGGAGGAGCCCAAGCCCGCCCGCAAGACTGCCCGCAAGACCACCAAAAAGGCCGCGGAGGAGACCCCCGCGGAGGAGAGCGGCAAGGCGGAATAATCACGGAAGATTTTGGATAGGCTCTATGTGCTTGGAAAGGAGCGAACGCAGATGAGTTTAGTACCTTATGTAGTGGAGCAGACATCCCGGGGCGAGCGGTCTTACGACATCTTCTCCCGGCTGCTGAACGACCGGATCATCATGCTCAGCGAGGAAGTGAACGACACCACCGCCTCCCTGGTGGTGGCCCAGATGCTCTATCTGGAGGGTCAGGACCCGGACAAGGATATCCAGTTCTACATCAACTCCCCCGGGGGCAGCGTGACTGCCGGCCTGGCCATCTATGACACCATGCAGTATATCAAGTGCGACGTGTCCACCATCTGCGTGGGCCTTGCCGCCAGCATGGGGGCCTTCCTGCTCTCGAGCGGCGCCAAGGGCAAGCGCATCGCCCTGCCCAACGCGGAGATCATGATCCACCAGCCCTCCGCCGGTACCCAGGGCCAGGTCACCGACATGGCCATCCATCTGAAGCACTTTGAGGCGACCAAGGAGAAGCTGAATCGTATCATGGCCGCCCAGACCGGCAGGACCTATGAGGAGATCGTGGCCGCCTGTGAGCGGGACCACTTCATGAACCCGGAGGAGGCCGTGGAGTTCGGCCTCATCGACAAGATCATCACAAAGAGGTAAGAGGTACAGTTTATGCCGAGAGACGGCGGAAAAACGCTTCGATGCAGCTTCTGCGGCAAGCCCCAGGACCGGGTCCAGCGGCTGATCGCGGGCAACGACGCCTATATATGCGACGAGTGCGTGCGCCTGTGCGTGGGCATTCTGGGGGAGGACTTTCAGGACGATTATCCCGAGTTCACCTTAGAGGGGGAGGACACCGGCGCCATCATGGAGCCGGAGGACGTCCCCGTGCCCCGGGAGATAAAAAAGGCCCTGGACGAGTACATCATCGGCCAGGACCGGGCCAAGATATCCCTGTCCGTGGCGGTGTACAACCACTATAAGCGCATCCTCCACCGGGGCGAGGGCGACGTGGAGATGCAGAAGTCCAACATCCTGCTGGTGGGCCCCACCGGCAGCGGCAAGACCCTGTTCGCCCAGACCCTGGCCCGGATGCTGAACGTCCCCTTCGCCATCGCCGACGCCACCACCCTGACGGAGGCCGGCTATGTGGGCGAGGATGTGGAGAACATCCTGGTGCGGCTGCTGCAGGCGGCGGATTTCGACGTGGAGCGGGCCCAGCAGGGCATCATATACATCGACGAGATCGACAAGATATCCCGCAAGAGCGAGAACACCTCCATCACCCGGGACGTGTCCGGGGAGGGGGTGCAGCAGGCCCTTCTGAAGATATTGGAGGGCACGGTGGCCGCCGTCCCGCCCCAGGGCGGGCGCAAGCACCCCCACCAGGAGTTCATCCAT
>CANRNA010000093.1 GCA_947631805.1 uncultured Oscillospiraceae bacterium
CCCTCTGGCCCAATTTCTCCGCAGCGCCAGGCCGCATCCCTCAGGCAGTCCCATTTTTCCCGCTCCTCTCCGCTTCTATGGCTGACGCCGCCATTATACCCCCTTTCCCCCGCCGACGCAATCCGTCCGGCCCAAAACCTATCCCTCTCCATATCCCCCGACCGATGACCGGCCTCATAGGCACCCCATTCGGACAGAAAATATCCCCTCCCGGCTCTCGGGAGGGGATATGGTCAGTTCGTAATTTTCTGTCACCAATGGGCTCTCCGGCGGGCGAAGACGACCGCCAAAAGCGCGCCGGACAGGCACAGCAGCGCCGCCCAGGGCAGGATGACCGTCTCGTCCCCGGTGCTGGGGGCCCGGCTGCCGCCCCCGCCGGGAGCGGCGGGCTTGGCAGTGGCGGTGGGCGCCGGGCTGGGGCTGGCGGTGGGCTCTGTGCTCGCCTCCGGCTCAGGGGTCGCGCCCGGTTCGGGGCTTGCGCTGGGGGCCGGGCTCACGGTGGGCTCCGGCGTGGCGCTGGGGGCCGGGCTCTCGGTGGGGGCGGGCGTGGCCTCTCCGCCGCCGGAGCCGGTGCCGCCGTCCGGGCCGTCGGAGATAACGGGGCCGTTATAATCGGGGTTCACGGCCAGTCCGCTGATGGCGGCGTTTATCTCGCTCACCACGGCGGCCGCCTGTTCATCCGTCACATAGGGACCTGTCAGGGCCCGCGCCTTGGCCACAGCCGCCTGCAGGACGCTGTAGGAGCTGCTCTCATAGGCCTCCGGGACATAGCCCGCCGCCTTTTGCAACGCCTGGGCCACCTCCGCCCGCATCAGGCCGTTGAACGCCGCCTGGAGCTGGGCCAGGATACTCGCCTTCTCCGCCTCCGGCGTGTTTTCGTCCACGCCGCCCGCGCTCGTCCAAGCGTCCAGAAGCGTGCCCCACGTATCGCCGCTGAATTTAGTCGGGTTCGCGGGGTCCTGGGCAAATCCGTCCACTTCCGCCATCAGGGCCTTGAGCTGTTCGTCCACGTCGCCGGAGGGGGACTGCTGGGTCTCCAGAATGGTCACGGTCTGAGGGGCCACAAAGCTGCCGTAGACGTATTGCAGGGCGTCCTCGCCCGCGCTTACGCTCCCCATGTCCGCCGCGGCGATCCGACCGAGCACCAGCTCCGTCTGGCCGGGGCTCATCAGGGGCACGGCGCTGGCCACATAGAGGTTCATCTTCCCCTCCCGGATAGCGCCGCTGTAGGTCATCCGTCCCGCCAGACCGGCGTCAAAGGTGAACACCGCGTCGGCGGGCACGTTCAGCCGGAGCCGGAGGGACGCCACGCCCTCGGCGCCGATATGGCCGGAGATGAGAGTGACGGTGCCGTCCTGGTCTATCCTCACCGCGTCGGTGCCTCTGTCGATATCGTCGGCCAGGGCCGTGGGGGCGAGCAGTGCCAGCAGAGCCAGCACCGCCGCCAGAACGGCCGCCATCCGAATGGTCATTTTATCATGTCTAACCATGTTCTTGCTCCTTCCTCCGCGCTGTCAGCCCGCGGAGCCGCCGTCCAGGGTGATCTGGCCCGGCTGCTGGGGTACGTCCACAAACAGGCTGTCGCTGACGAGCCGCTCGCCCTCGTTGTTCTGGGCGTTGTTGACCCGGTAGAGCTCCGCGCGCACCCTGGCGGGGAGCGTGAAGCCGTTCAGGTCCTCCGGCTGTATCCAGTAGATCCAGACGCCGTCCGCCACATCCTGGATGTTGCCGGTCTCGGGCACGTGGGCCATGATGATCTGCATGGACCTCTGGTGTCCGTCGGCGCCTGTGGCGGCCACGACCCGGCCGTCCTGGTCATAGAGCATCACCACGTTGTAGGCGGCGTTGCCCTTGTAGCTGCCGGTGAACACCAGCGAGCCCTCCGGTATCACATCCTCCGGCTCGTCGCCGTAGGTGAACGCCTTGCTCAGATAGCCTATGGAGGCCTTGCCGCCCTCGGACCGGCGGAAGTCCACATTGTCGCCGGTGGGCCCCAGCACGTCCAGCTCCGCCACGGAGACCGCCCCGCCGCCCGCAAGGGTCAGGCGCATGGCGTCCGCCGCGTAGGTGCTCACATATCTGCCGTCCGCGTTGGAGAAGTACACGGTCCCCGTGCCGCTCAGGGTCCCCTCGGCGGCGCGTATCCACTCGCCGCTCTGCAGCACGTCCACCGTGTAGCCGCCTATGGGCGCGGCCCCGGCGGTGTAGCGGAAGCCGGTGATCACGTGTGTCTGGCCGAAGTCCAGGGTGATGACGGCGTTTGCCTCGGCGGCGGCGTTATACACGCTGTCCACCTTGTCGTCTATCATGCGCTGGGCCACGTCCTCCACCACGGTCTCAGGCATATCCTCGTCGCCGCCGGTGACACCGATGTCATTGGCGTCGGGGGTCAGGCCCTCGGTCTTCACAGTCCAGCCGACCTTATCCAGGTCGCCCTCGTGCTGTATCTTCACCGTGTCGGTGACGGCGGGGGCGGAGCGGTTCAGGTACTGGTCTATCAGGGTGATCTCGTAGTACACGGTCCGGTTGTTCATGGACGACACCACGTCGGCGAAGGTGTTGCCGGTGGTGAAGCCCACGGTCCTCTTTTCCGTTACGCCGCCGGAGACGGTGCAGCGCACGATCTCATAGCCCAGTATCTCCTGGGCGGGAACGGAGGCGCTCTCCCCGATGACGATATTCACCCGGTTGGCCTGGTCCTTGTCCGCCGAGGCCGCCACGGCGCCCATGGCCGCTGTGGTCCCGTCGGCGCTCAGCAGGCTCGTTCCGCCGTTCAGGGTATAGCGGCGGGAGTTGTCGCACACGTAGTAGATGGCCCTGGTCTCCTTGGGGAACTGGGAGGCATATTCGATGGTCTCCGCGTCGGGGGTCTTGCCCCAGCGCTGGAAGAAGTCCAGCAGGTCCTTCTGGGCCGCCGCGCAGCTCAGGCGCATCAGGGCCTGGTCCGTGTCCGCCCCTTTCAGGGACAGGGGGATGTTGCCGGGCTTGGGAGCCTTGGAGGGCGTCCGGGCATAAGTGTCCACCCGGGCGAAGAACAGGCTGTTCAGCTGCTCGTCATAGTTGGCGTAGGTCCTGAAGTTCAGGCCCTTGTCGTAGGCCAGGTGGAGCTGCCAGTACATGCCCAGCTGGGTGAACACGTTCCCGGCGCTGCCACGGGTCCCGGACGTGACCTTGGCGTACACGTTGTCATAGTCGAAGCGGACGCTGTCGTTGGTGTCCCTGGCCTGGGCCAGCACGGCGAAGTAGTTGTTGGTGACCTCGGCGATGGCGTACACGCCCTGGTTGATGTCGTGGCCGATCTCGTGGGCGATGCCCCAGCCGAAGTAGCTGCCGTCCAGATACAGGCCGCTGCCGTCATACCGGACGCCGGAGCACCCGGCCATGTCGTCCGTCTCGTTCCAGCCGATGCCGATGTGGTCGCCGGAGGCGTACATGAACGCCCCGGAGAACATCCGCTGATAGCGGATATTCAGGTGCCGGTAGGGTATCCGGTCCACCACGCTGGGAGCGCTGGCGTTCAGGCCCTTGTGCTGGTAGAACAGGTACATCATGTCCTCCATGGCGTTCAGGGACGTGAGCAGGGTCTGGGCGCTGCCGCCGCAGCCCGCCAGTATCTGCTGGGCGGGCAGGGACAGCATCATGGTGTTGAGCATGATGTCCGATGCGCCCAGGATGCAGTTTTGCTCGTCGTAGGCGTAATTGACCTCGGCACTGGCTCCCTCGCCCTGGTGCTTCTCCCCATGGGTGGCCTGCATGCTCCCCACGTAGGTCTGCAGCTCGGCGATATAGGCCGCCGCGCGGTCGGCCTTCTCCCCCTCGTCCGTCACGCCGTACAGGTCCAGCACAGGCACGCTCACGCCGCCGCTGACCCGCACCGCGTAGGTGTCGGGGCTGCCGGATGCGCCGGTATACTGGACGTACAGCGCCCCGCCGGACTCGATGCCGGTGGTGGTCCACACCTTGGGGATGTTGATCTCGTTGGCGCCCACACGCAAAGTGCCCAGATTCTTGCTCATGGCGTTGGCCTCGGCGTGATACTGGGTGGCCACCAGCTCCAGGTTGGTGTTGCTGCCGGTGGGCAGGTAGCTGTGGCCCACATACACGGTCACCGTCTCCCCGGCCGCCGCCGTGACGCCCAGAGGCTGCCATGCGTTCAGGCCGCCGAAGCCGTGCTCGTCGCCGCTGCCGGTGATGCCGGTGTGCACCTGCGTCACCCGGCCCATGAACTGGTCGTTATATATCTGATAGGCGGTCTCCAGCTCCCGGAGAAGCATGGCCTTGTCCGGGTTGACCTGGCCAAATTCGTCCACGGAGTTCTCTATCCGCTCTTTCAGCGCGTCCAGCTGGTCCAGGGTGACGGAGTCCGCCAGCGTGGTGTGCAGATCGTCCGCGTACAGCGCCGCGATGTCATCCTTCAGGGCGTCGTACTGGTAGAAATATACCTCGGACACGGTGATGCGGTTGTTCCCGGCCCAGTACCGGGCCACGCCGATCTGTATCTTCACGGCCTCGATGGGCCCAGGCAGGCGCAGGAAGAAGTAATACCGGCCGTTGGCGTCGGCCCGCTTCTCCGTGCGCATACGGGTGCGGTCTATGTAATGCTCCGTGTTGCTGCTGTCCCACCAGCGTATCTTGGCGTAGGTGAAGTCCATCTTGGCGTCCACGCCGCACATCATGCCGATGGTGTCCATCTTGTAGGGGGCGTCAAAGGTGTAGATAAGGCCGATATCCGCTCCCAGGTTGTTGTAGCCGCCGTCATCCCAGATGGCCCGGTCGTAATAGGAGGCCGGGTCGCCGTCCACGGTGCCCCAGGCGGTGCCCGCCTCGGCGTCCTGGTCGCTGTCCACCATCTTGCCCTTCAGCTGGACGGCGGACTGGATGTGGTTCCTGCCCGGCTCGCCGCTGGCATCGCGGTTTATCAGGTTGAACCGGGGCATCTCCGGCGGGTCCAGGGTGATGGTGGTGGCGCTGGCGTGGAGGGACGGGGCGCTCTCGCCGAACCCGTTCACGCCCACCACGTACACCTCGTACTCCGTGGGCACGGTGCTGTCCAGGCCGCTTATCTCATAGCTGGACGTCTCCAGGCCCGGTATCTTGGTATACTCCGTCTCGTCGGCCCGCTTGTAATACAGGTCGTAGCTCTCGGTGTCCTTCATCTTCTTCCAGGACACGATGACCTTCTCATATCCGCCCTCGGCGGTCACATTGTCGGGCTTATCCGGCTTGCCGGAGGGCAGAGGCGTCACGTCCACGGACCCGGAGAATTCGCTCTCCCACTTGCCGTTGACGGACTTGACCCGCACCGTATAGGTGGTGTAGTTGGCCACCTCGTCGTTGTTGAAATTGTTGACCGTCAGGCTGGAACCGCTCAGGGAGAAGGTCTCCGTCACGCCCATGGCGCTGACCTCCACCACATACCCGTTCACGTTGACGCAGGGCGTCCAGGAGACGGTGAACTGGCGGCTGCCGGGGGTAGCCGTCACGCCGCCGGGTATATCCGCCTGGGGTTCGGGGATGCGGTTTTCCATGCCGTTGACGAACTCCACCTGGGAGATGGAGGCCAGGTCGCCGGTGGTGACGCCGGTGATCTTCAATGTCACCCGCTTCACGGCCTTCTGGCCCCCCAGGTCCACGGTGATATTGCCCTGGGCGTCCTCCGTCACCGTCACCTGGGGCGGCGCGTACACGGCGATCATGGCGACGGCCTCCGCCGGGGCGCTGCCGCCGCTGATGGGCACATCCGCGAAGGTGCCGTCCGCAAACTCCACCGTCACCGTGCCGGAGGCTATGTTCGTCTCCTCGATGCAGACCTTTTCCACCACGGCCCCGGCCGCCAGCTCTATCCCCAGCTGGACAGGGGCCTCTTCGGATATGGACACGGGGTCTACGGGCTGGAGCGTCACGCCCTGCCCGTTCGCCTCAAAAAGATTCTCAAGACCCGTCGCCACGGTGTTCTGGGCCACGCCGGAGCTCACGGCGGACAGGGGCAGATAGTGGTCCTCCGTCGCCAGGACCTCCCCGCCGAACAGGCTCTTCGCCAGATACTCCGCGTCAGCCAGGTCCACATTCCCGTCGTGGTTCAGGTCGGCGGCGTCAGGGGCGCTCTCCGGCGTGTCCACCGCCTGCATCATGATGAGCCTGTCGGCGTCGTCCAAAAGGCCGTCGCCGTTCATATCGCCTGCCCGCAGCACGCCGTAGCGGGCCGCGCCGTCGTTACCGGCCAGCTGCCCTACCGTCAGCTTGACGCGCACGCCGTCGCTCAGCCCCACCTGGATGGTCTGGCTGTAGAGGGCAAAGCCCGTGCCGGACACCTGCAGGGTATAGCTGCCCGCCCCCAGCTCCGAAAAGCTGTGGCATGTCCCGTCGGCGGCAAGCGCCGCCTCGCCCACCTGCTGACCAGCCTCGTTCAGGAGCCGGGCGGTAAAGCAAGGCATATACTCCCCCATGTCCAGGGCCATGTCGATGGTCAGATCTATCTGCCCCACGGCCTCGGGGATGGCGGACATCAGCATGAACACCGGCTCCGGCTCGGGGCTTGCCGACGGTTCCGGGCTCGCCGACGGCTCCGGACTGGCGGACGGCTCCGCCGTCTGCTCCGGGTCGGTCGTCGCCTCAGGTCCCGGCGTCGCTTCCGGGTCGGCCGTGGGCTCCGGGGTGGCGGTCGCCTCCTCCTGCTCCGGGGTCTGCACCGGTTCCGCCGTGGCCTCCGGCTCCGGCGACTGCTCAGGCGCCGCCGTCTGTTCCGGCTCCAGCGTCGCCATGGGCTCGTCCGTCACGGGCGCGCCCTCGTCCGCCAGCGCGGGCACAGCCGCGCTCAACATCATGATCAGTGCCAGCAGCAGTGATATGGTCC
>CANRNA010000094.1 GCA_947631805.1 uncultured Oscillospiraceae bacterium
GGTGTATGGAGATATGGGGTCTACGCAGATGAAAATGCGTCGGAGGTCGTCGTCAGCATAACGGTGGATGAGCCCACACCGTCAACGCCCACGCCGTCAACGCCTACACCGTCGACACCTACACCGTCGACACCTACACCGTCGACACCTACACCGTCAACGCCTGCGCCGTCAACGCCCACGCCGTCAACGCCCACACCGTCAACGCCCACACCGTCAACGCCTGCGCCGATAACGCCCGCCCCGGCGAAATCCGGCTGGCAGTGGGAGAACGGCAAGTGGTACTTCTATGAGAACGGCGCAAGGGTAATCGACAGGTTCATCGACTACAGGGGCGAGACGTACTATGTGGGCGGCGACGGCGCCATGGCCACCGGCTGGAAATGGCTGGAGGGCACGTATTACTATTTCGACCAGAGAGCAAGCGGCGCCATGGTCAAAAACAAATGGGTCTATGACCAGGGCGATTGGTATTACATGGGCGGCGACGGGCGCATGCTGTCCGGTTTGCAGACCGTCGGGGGAGAGACCTTCTATTTCAATCCCCGGCACGACGGGTCCTTCGGGGCCGTGCTGTGCGGCTGGGAGAGGATAGACGGAAAGTGGTACTATTTCAACCCCAGCCACAACGGCCACTTCGGCGCGATGATGACCGGCTGGCTCACGTGGAGCGGGAAGCGGTATTATCTGATGCCCGGCACCGGGGAGATGCTTTGCAACGAAAAGCGGACCATCGGCGGGAACATCTACTCCTTTGACGAGGAGGGGGCCGTCCAGACCGGATGGTTCAAAGAGCCGGAGGGCTACTACAGATACGCGGACGGGAACGGCGTTCTGCTCCATGACAGGTGGATATACAGCAACGGGAACTACTATTATCTCGAAGGCTATGTCATGGCGAACAATAAGCGGCTCACCGTCAACGGCGTTGAGTACTACTTCTACCCAGGGGGCATCATGGGCACCGGGTGGATACACCTTGGGGGCGGCGATTACTATTACGCCGCGTCCAGCGGGGCCCTGCGGGGGAATTACCTGCTGCGCTATAACGGGGCGCTCTATTATCTCAAGAGCGATTTCCGGATGGCACGCAACGAGACCCTGACCATCGACGGCACCCGGTATACCTTCGATAACAGCGGCCGCGGGAGCGTGAGCAAGGCCACCGTTCCGCTGGACAATCAATCCCGTGTGAACTATATTTTGCAGGCCAGCGGCAGGTGCCTGGACGCGGCGCTCGCCATGGGGGCGAACCTGGTGGAGGGCGCGAATAACAGCGACGGGACCCACTTCACCTACCGCGCGTTCAAGGGCACGGACGGAAACACTTACGACGCCGTCGCAAAATCGGCAAAAAGCGTGAGCGAGGTGGAGCGTGCCATAGCGTCGTCCCTGAACGCCGGGCTGCCGGTGGTGGTCACGGTCAACAGCAATCTCGGCGGGGTCCACTATCTGCTGGTGGTGGGGAGCGGATATAATCCGTCCATCGGCGCAAACGACTATTACGTTATCGACCCTGGCTATGTGGGCAAGACCTTCCCCAGCAAGGGTTCAAGCGCAAAGGTCTATAATACGACCCTGAGCGCGGCCAGCGTGTTCATGAAAGATATCTCCATAGGCAGCGGCAGCTCGTTCAGGTACAGTGTGCAGGCCAGCAATTACTACGTATTCGAGAAACGGTAAGAAAAGACTGTGACGAAAGCAGCCGGGGACGGGAGACCGCCCCCGGCTGTCCTTTCCCCGGAGAGGGGGAAAAAGCGAATTCCGGCTTGACAGAGTTTCACATTTTTTATATAATAACGAAGTTACTGTGTACACCACAGAGCCAACTAACGGCGGCTGACCGCCGATGAGTAATACGAAAAGAAAGGACGAAAAAACAATGCTGCGTACCTATCAGCCCAAGAAGCGCCACGCCCAGAAGGAGCACGGCTTCCGCAAGCGCATGTCCACCCGCAACGGACGCAAGGTCCTGTCCGCCCGCCGCGCCAAGGGCCGCAAGAGACTGAGCTACTGACAAGGCTCGGTGAAAAGAACGGGGAACCGTGAGATTCACTTCCTCTCTGAAAACAGATCGTGACTTCCGCCGCGTCTATCACAAGGGGACGAGCGCTGTGCGCCCGTGCCTTGTGGTGTATGTCCGCAGGACGAACAGCCGGGCGAACCGGCTGGGCATCACCGTGACGGGAAAGGTGGGCAAGGCCCACACCCGGAACCTGGTGCGCCGCCGCCTGCGGGAGATATACCGCCTGCACGAGGAGGGCATCCGGCCGGGCTATGACCTGGTGGTGGTGGCCCGCACCAGGGCGGCGACGGCGGCGTACAGGCGGCTGGAAACGGAATTTCTGTCCGCGAGCAAAGAGCTGGGGGCGGCGCTGTGAAGGGGCTGCTGCTGGCTTTGATCCGTTTTTACAGAGAGCATATCTCGCCCTATACCCGGCCCAGCTGCCGGTTCATCCCCACCTGCAGCCAATACGCCATGACCGCCATAGAGCGGTACGGCGCGTGGAAGGGCGGGTGGCTGGCCCTGAAGCGGATATGCCGGTGCCACCCGTTCCACACCGGGGAACACGACTTTTACGACCCTGTACCGTGAATTAGGAGAAAAGTATGTTACAAGCTATCGCAAAGCCGTTTGGCAAGCTGATGCTCCTGCTTTACAACCTGACGGGCAACTACGGCGTGGCCGTGATCCTGTTCGCCCTGGTTGTGAAACTCATCATGCTCCCCTTCCAGCTCAAGAGCAAGAAGAGCATGATGCGCATGAGCCGCATGACCCCCCGGCTGAAGGAGCTGGAGAGGAAATACGGCAACGACCAGCGGCGGTATCAGATGGAGATGTCGAAGCTGTACAAGGAAGAGGGCGTCAACCCCATGGGCGGGTGCCTGTGGAGCCTGCTGCCGTTCCCCATCCTGATCGCTCTGTACAACGCCATCCGCTACCCCCTGACCACCATGATGGGCATAGGGGAGGACCTGCTGGCCCAGGGCGGCGCCATCTATGAAAAGCTGGCGGCGCTGGGCTACCAGGCCGGTACCGGCCGGTCCGCCTTTTACGACCAGATATTCCAGTCCAAGTTCATCACCGAGCACTTCGACGCCTTCGCGGGCCTGTCGGACAAGCTCCAGGAGCTGAGCTATCGGTTCCTGGGCCTGGACCTGAGCGAGACACCCAGCTTCTCCTTCTGGAGGTGGGACTTCAGCCAGACGTCCGCCTGGCTGCCCGCCCTGGGGCTGTTCATGATACCGGTGCTGAGCGCGCTTTTGAGCTGGCTGAGCATGAAGGCCGCCAACGCGGGCACCGTCCAGACCGAACAGCAGCAGGGCTCCATGAAGACCATGAACATCATCATGCCGCTGATGAGCCTCTATATCTGCTTCACCATGCCCGCCGTCATGGGCATCTACTGGATAGCCCAGAGCGTGTTCGCCATGGCCCAGGACATCATTCTGAACCGGGTGTACACCAAGCAGCTGGACATCGAGGACGCGGACCGTATCGAGCGGGAGAAGGCCCGTGAGGCGGAGCTGGAGGCCAAGCGCGCCGAGACCGAACGGCTGAAGGCCGAGGGCGCCACCTCGGAGAACAAGAACACCTCCAAGCGGAACAAGAAGGCCATCGCCGCCCAGAAGGAAGTGGAGCGCAAGGCCGCCGAGGCCCGTGCCGCCCGCAGGGCGAAGCGGGGCCAGACCGGGGAGGAGGAGATACCGCCCTCCCAGGTGGGCGACCGGCGCTATGCCCGTGGCCGGGCCTATGTGCCCGACCGGTACACCAACCCGGACACGGCGGAGGAGAAGACCCGCGCCGCCGCCCAGGAGAGCGAGGGCTATGAGGAGCCCGCTCAGGAGGCGGACGAGAGCCCCGCAGCCGACGAGACGCCGGAGACCGCCCTGGAGTCCATGGACACGGGGCTGGGCCTGCTGGCCGCCCAGGAGGCGGAGCAGGAGCCGGAAACGGCCCAGGAGGCCGACCAGACTACAGAGGAAGCGCCCGAGACGGAGGATAAGCCGTCGGAGGGCGAAGAATAACGGAGGAAGAGCACTTTTATGCAGAGATCGATCGAATTCCGTGGGAAGACCGCGGACGACGCTATCGCCGCCGGGCTGGCACAGCTGGGCCTGGAGCGGGACGACGTGTCCGTGGAGATCGTGGAGCGGGGCAAGAAGGGCGTTTTCGGCATAGGCGCCGCGGACGCCGTGGTCCGCATCACCTACGAGGCCCCCGACGAGGCGCCGAAGCCCAAGGCGGAGCGGCCCGCGCCCCCCAGAGCACCGGAGAGCCCCAAACCGGCCCCGGCCCCCAGAGCGCCCGAGAGCCCTAAACCGGCTCCGGCTCCCAAGGCGCCCGCTCCCAAGGCGGACAGACCGGCCCCCAGGCCGGAAAAGCCCGCGGCCAGGCCCGCCGAGCCCTTTGTGCGGGCCGAGGGCACCCAGGCCGAGCAGACGGAGCAGTTTTTGCGGGGCCTGCTGGAGCGCATGGGCGTGCAGGCGGAGATGGAGATATCCCCCCGTCAGGGCGGCGGACTGGACGTGCAGCTGCGGGGCAGCGGCATCGGCGCGGTCATTGGCCGTCGGGGCGAGACCCTGGACGCCATCCAGCACCTGACCAATTACGTAGTGAACCGGGGCAGCGACCACCACGACCACATCAACGTGGACGCGGAGAACTACCGGGCCAAGCGGGAGGAATCCCTGGTCCATCTGGCGGAGAAAATGGCCGCCAAGGCCGTCAAGTACAAGAGGGGCATGGCCCTGGAGCCCATGAACTCCTACGAGCGGCACGTCATCCACACCGCTTTGCAGGATTACGAGGGCGTCACCACCAGCTCCATCGGTACGGAGCCCAACCGCCGGGTGGTCGTCTCCTACGTCCGTCCCGAGACGGTCAAAAAAGAACCCACTGATTACAAAGAGTGGTGCTGACATAAGGCAATGGGGACGGCTTTTGCCGTCCCTATCGCTATGTGTGATGTGCTTTGGAGGAGGAGCCGCTTATGGTGTTTTCCAGCGCGATTTTCCTGTTTGCCTTTTTCCCGGCGGCGTTCGCCCTGTACCACGCCGTGCCGGGGATACGGGGCAAGAACATCGTTTTGCTGCTGCTGGGCCTGGTGTTTTACGCCTTCGGGCGGCTGGTCTATGTGCCGCTGCTGCTCACGTCCATCCTGGTCAACTGGGCCGCCGGGCGGCTGCTGGGTCGGCTGGAGGGCAAGGGCCGCCGCCGGGCCGTGGGCGCGGGGGCCGTGGTGTTCGACCTGGGGCTGATGGGGGTATTCAAGTACCTGGACTTTTTCATCGCCAACCTCAACGCCCTGCCGGGGGTCCATATACCCGCCCCAGGGATACCCCTGCCTCTGGGCATATCCTTCTTCACCTTCACCGCCATCAGCTACGTGGTGGAGGTGTGGCGCAAGCCTGCCAACATGGCCAAGAGCTTTCTGGAGGCAGCGCTGTACATCAGCTTCTTCCCGGTCATCGTGTCCGGGCCCATCGTGCCCTGGCGGACCGCCGCGCCCCAGCTGCGGGAGAGGACGTGCTCCCCGGAGCGGACCGCCCGTGGCATCCGCCGGTTCATCGCGGGCATGGGCAAAAAGCTGCTCATCGCGGACATCGTGGGCCGGATGGTGGACGGCATATACGCCGGGACGGCCATGGACGCCCGGCTGGCCTGGATGGCGGCCGTGGGCTACGCGGTGCAGATATACTTCGACTTCGCCGGGTATTCCGACATGGCCATCGGCATCGGCCAGACCTTCGGCTTCACGCTGCCGGAGAACTTCGACAGGCCCTATACGGCCCTGGGGATGACGGACTTCTGGAAGCGGTGGCACATCAGCCTGACGGGCTGGTTCCGCAATTACCTCTATATGCCCCTGGTCATGAGCCGCCCCCTCCAGCGGCTTTATAAGAAGTGGTCGGCCAAATACGGCCGGGCCAGGGCGAACCGGCTCTCCATCCTCATCCCCATGGGGGCGGTGTGGCTGTGCACCGGGCTGTGGCACGGGGCGGCCTGGCACTTCGTGCTGTGGGGCGTGTGGCACGGGCTGTTCTGCGCCCTGGAGGGGGTGGGGGTAATCCCGGCGAGCAGGCTGGCGAAGACCGGCGCGGGCCGGTGGGCGCTGCGGCTGTATACGGCCCTGGTGGTGCTCACGGGCACGGTGCTGTTTCGGGCGGAGACCCTGGGCCGGGCCTGGAGCGTGGTGCGGGCCATGTTCACCGGCTGGCGCTTCACCGCCGCCGGGACGCTGCAGATGCAGCTCTCCTGCACCCCGCTGGCGGTGTTCTGCCTGGGGGTGGGGGCGGTGCTGAGCCTGCTCCCCGCGCCCAAAAAGGGCGGCAGGCTGGAGAGCGCCGTCGGGCGGCTGGACCCGGCGGGCTGTGTTCTGAGCCTGGGGCTTTTGGTCCTGTGCGTGCTGGCCATGGCGGCCAGCGGCTTCCAGCCGTTCATCTACCTGCAGTTCTGAGAGGGGGCGGGGAACATGAAAAAATTCTGGTACTGTCTTTTCATCGGGGTGTTTTTCCTGGCCTGCCTCATCCCCATGGCGGGGATGCTCATCGCCGGGCCCTCCGAGGCGGCGGCCAACGAGGCCCCCGCGCCCAAGCCCCGGCTGGTCATGCCCAGCGGCCGGTTCAACGAGGACGTGCTGGCCGACGCCCAGACCTATGTGTCCAATGGGTTTTTCCTGCGGCTGGAGGGCATCACCGCCTGGGATACCCTGACGGCGGAGGTGTTTGACACCTCCGGCAGCGACGACGTGCTCATCGGCCCGGACGGGTGGCTGTTTTACGGCGAGGCGGTGGGGGA
>CANRNA010000095.1 GCA_947631805.1 uncultured Oscillospiraceae bacterium
CACCGCGGCCCCCGCCCGCAGCCAGGGCCGCCGACGGTCCGCCGCCCGGCGCAGGGCCCGCTCCAGCTCTCCCGCGTCCCTGTACCGGTCCGCCGGGTCGAACTGGGTGCACCGCTTCACGATGCGGCGCAGAAGAGGCGGCGTCTGGCCCCGGTCCAGGCGGCTCTCCCCGGTGACCAGCTCGTGGAGCAGCACCCCCATCGCGTACACGTCCGCCCGTGGGTCCGTCTGCCTGTAGCCGAACTGCTCCGGCGGGGCGGAAAAGGCCGAGCCCAACAGGTCCGTGTCCCTGGTGTCCTCGCTGTTGTAAAACCGGGCGATGTCAAAGTCTATCAGCACCAGCTCCCCCTCGGGGGTGCGGATGATGTTCTCCGCCTTGATATCCCGGTGGATGAGCGGGGGCGTGTGGCTGTGGAGCCGTTTCAGGATCCGGCATATCTCCGCCCCCATGGCGGCCGCCTCCCGTGCCGGGACGGTCCCCCGCTTCTGAGCCCAGTCCAGCAGGGTCTGGCCGGGCACATAGGCCCGCAGCAGGTAGTCCGCCCCGCCGCTGCGGAAAAACCGGCGGACGGCGGGAACGCCCTCTCCGCCCAGCGTCTTCAGAAACTCGTACTTCTCCTCCGCGTCATTGGTGGGTCTGGTGGTCCGCTTCAGCACCAGCTGCTCCCCGTCGGTCCGGGACTGGACAAGCAGCGTCTGCCTGTCCTCCGCCTGGCGCAGCAGCGCCACCGGCTCGTATTGTGCCGCCAGCTCCGGCGGCATATACTGCTCCATCCGCTCTGTGTCCATCCTCACCAAACGCCCGCGCCGGGCCGTCCTTTCCATGAGATACGACACATTATAGCAACACCTATCCTGTCAGTCAAGAAGCCATATCCCAAACGAAAAGGCGCCGGGAGGGCGCTGTGCTCTCCCGGCGTTATACAAAGGGGTATGGAACTGTTACACCAGCAGGTTCTTCTCCGTGGCGGGGTCAAAGAAGTGCATGGCCTTGCCCTCGAAGGTGATGTGCAGGTCGTGGCCGCCCACCAGGGCGTTGCGGCCCTGGGCGTCCAGGTCGATGGTGGGCACACGCACGATGAGCCCGGTGCCGTCGGTGGTGTTCACGTGCAGATGGAGCTCTGAGCCCATCATCTCGTTGACCACCAGGCTGCAGGCGATGGCGTTCTCGCCCTCCTTCGCCAGCACGATGTGCTCGGGCCGCACGCCCAGGAGTATCTCCCCGGAGGGGATGTTCTTCTCCAGCAGCATCCTGCCCTTCTCCCCCTTCACAGGGAGCTTGGCCCCGAAGGGGGTGACGAAGTACTCGTCGCCCTCCCGGACCAGGTTGGTCTTGACCACGTTCATCTTGGGCGCGCCGATGAATTCGGCCACGAACAGGTTGCTGGGCATCTCGAACACCTCGGTGGGAGTGCCGACCTGCATGATGTAGCCGTCCTTCATGATGACGATGCGGTCGCCCAGGGTCATGGCCTCGGTCTGGTCGTGGGTGACGTAGATGAAGGTGGTGTCCAGCTTCTGGCGCAGGAGGATGATCTCGGCGCGCATCTGGTTGCGCAGCTTGGCGTCCAGGTTGCTGAGGGGCTCGTCCATCAAAAAGACCTTGGAGTCCCGGACCATGGCCCGGCCGATGGCCACGCGCTGGCGCTGGCCGCCGGACAGCGCCCGGGGCTTGCGCATCAGATACTCGGTGATGCCCAGTATCTCGGCGGCGTTGGTGACCTTCTCATAGACCACGTCCTCCGGCACCTTTTTCAGCCGCAGGGAGAAGGCGATGTTGTCATACACGGTCATGTGGGGATACAGGGCGTAGTTCTGGAACACCATGGCTATGCCTCTGTCCTTGGGCTGCAGGTCGTTGACCACCTCGCCGTCGATCTCCACCGTGCCCTCGCTTATCTCCTCCAGCCCGGCGATCATCCGCAGGGTGGTGGATTTGCCGCAGCCGGAGGGACCGACGAACACCACGAATTCCTTGTCGTGGATATCCAGGTCAAAGTCGTGGACCGCCACCACTTTATTGTCGTATATCTTCTTGACCTTTGTCAATTTCACGCTTGCCATTTCACTCGTACTCCTTTCAAATCAGCCTTTGACGGCGCCGCCGGTAACGCCCTCGACGTAGTACTTCTGCAGGCACAGGAACAGGATCGTCACCGGGACCGCCACGATCACGCCGCCCGCGCAGAACGTCGTATACATTCTTGCGATCTGGTCGTTGGTCAGCCAGCTGTACATACCGACAGCCACGTTGTAGCCTGCGGACGTGCCAAAGGCCACATACCGGGCGAACACGAAGTCGCCCCAGGGTCCCATGAAAGCGGTGAGGATGGTGTAGATGACGATGGGCTTCGACAGGGGGAGAATGATCTTGCACAGCACCTGGAACCGGGTCGCCCCGTCCACACGGGCCGCCTCGTCAAGGGACTTGGGGATGGTGTCGAAAAAGCCCTTGGACACGTAGTACCCCATGCCGGAGGACGCCACGCCTACCAGGATCAGGCCCGGAACGGCGTTGGCCTGGGTCAGGCCAAGATCGCTGAGCACCCGGTAGAGGATGATCATGGTGAGCATCCCGGGGAACATGCCCAGAATGAGCATGAAGCGCATCAGGGGCCCGCGCATCTTGAAGCGGAAGCGGGACAGGGTGTAGCTCATGCACAGCTGGATGATCGTGATGAGCACCGCCGAGGCCAGGGCGATGATGAAGGTATTGATATACCAGCGCTTAAAGTCGGAGTTCCAAAGGTTGATGTAGTTTTGCAGCCCCCACTGCTTGGGGATGACGTAGCCCACCTGATAGGTGGACTCCACCCGGAAAGACTGGAGGGTGATAAACACGAAGGGGAGCAGCCAGATGACGCTTATGATGGTGAGGATGACATAGATGGAGGTGTTGCTGACCCGGTTCAGGGTCCGCAGTCCCATGTGGCGTTTTTCATTCATCACTGGTAATCCTCCTCATTTTTAATAGACGGAAGCACGTTGTAGACCACCAGGGAGATGAACGCCACCACCACGAACACCATGATGCCTACCACGGACGCCAGATAGTACTGGCTCTCCGCGCCGGTGGTGATCTTGAACAGCCACGTGATCAGCAGGTCCGTATAGCCCACCGAGCCCGCGGCGCCCGAGGCAGCCGGGTTCGTTGGCGCGCCTCCTGTCAGCAGGTATATCACGTTGAAGTTGTTCATGTTGCCGGTGAAGCTGGTGAGCAGATAGGGCCCGGTGATGAACAGCATGTAAGGCAGGGTGATCTTTCTGTACTGCTGCCAGGCGTTGGCCCCGTCGATGCGGGCCGACTCGTAGAGGTCCGCTGGGATATTCATCAAAATGCCGGTGGTGATCAGCATCAGGTAAGGGATGCCCACCCAGATATTGATGATGATGACCGATACCCTGGCCCAGGTGGGGTCCTCCCAGAATGGCAGGGGTTGTTTAATAAGCCCCAGATCCAGCAGCGACAGGTTGATAAGGCCGTTCCTGGCGAACATCTTGGACACGTACAGCAGGGAGATGAACTGGGGGATGGCGACGGTCATGACCAGCACGGTGCGCCACATCTTCTTCAGACGGATGCCCTTCTTGTTGATCATCATGGCCACGAACATGCCCAGGAAGTAGTTGGTGAAGGTGGCCAAAAACGCCCATATCAGCGTCCAGGTCAGTATCTCGCCGAAGGTGGCGGAGTAGGACTGCCCTCCCCCGTTGCCGCCGGTCCAGGACAGCAGCGTGTTGAAGTTGTCAAGGCCCACCCAGGAGAACAGGTTGTTGGAAAAGCCGTTGTGCGCACCGTCATAGTTGGTGAAGGCGACCAGCACCATGAACACGATGGGCATGACCGTGAACACCAGTATGCCGGTCATGGGCAGGGCCAGCAGGGTCTTGTAGAACTGCTCGTCCACCATGGAGCGCAGATCGTCCTTGTCGGACTTGAGCTTCTTGCCGGAGCGCAGGGCCTGCTCGGCCAGCTTGTTCTGCTCCACGTTCACCCGCCAGGTGTAGATAAAGGCGACGATGAAGAAGATGGTGAGCACGCCGTAGAGCAGGATCTTAAAGGAGTTGTCGTTATAGGCGGTCACATAGGTGTCCAATACGGCGTTGTACTCGCTGGTGGGCCCCACCTTGCCCAGGCTGGGCAGCATGCTCATCCAGTAGCCGCCGGTGAACACCATGTAGAAGATGAACACGACCTCAAACAGCAAAAACAGCAGCCCACGCAGTATCTGGCCGCGGGCCAGGTTGCCGAAGCCCATGATCACGAAGGAGGTCTTCGTCTTCCAGTCCCCCTGGGTGAAGGTGGTCACGATGTCCTTGCACTCGTTGGCCACACCCTGGGCCGCCTTTTTGATGTAGACGCCGATATTCAGGAAAAAATGTCCGATGGCCCGGGGTATCGCCATAAAGAACGCCATCAGCTTATAGAGAAATCTCTGCCCCTTTGAAAGGCGCAGATATTCCAGGTCACTGTATTGTTTCATTATATCACCCCTTCTAATGAGCTGGCCGGAGCCGAAAAGGACTCCGGCCAGCTGCCGCTTATATCAGGTCAGGAGAGGGCAGCCAACGCCCTCGTGCCGGGTATTACTCAGCGGGGACCAGCGACACCTCGCCGCTGGCGGCGTCGAGCTGGACATAGTAAGTACCGGCGGCGTCCACCACGAAGTTATCCGCGGGATAAGCCACGTCCCAGGCCTTGCCCTGGCGGCACTTGAACTCGGTCCCAGCCTCCATCTCAAAGGCCTCGTTGGAAGTCCACACGTCGCCGTCGGCGGTCATGGGCAGGTCGGCATCCCAGTTGGTGCCAGCCACGGTGCCGATGACGGTGAAGGCGTTGCGGACCTCGTCGGTCATCTCGAACACGGCGGCGATGGAGTCATCATACTTCTGCAGGGCAGCCATCAGAGCCTCGTCGGAGCCATCGCTGGCCTTGATGTCGGTGGTGATGACCTTGGCGATATCCCACCAGGAGCCGTGGATGTTGGGCTGGGGGATAGCGTAGGCGTTCTGCTCGCTCAGAGCGACCAGAGCGGGGTTGGAGCAGGCGGGATCCTCAAGAGCGGCCTTGTTGGAGGGGCCCCAGCCCAGACCGCCCTGATCGGGATCGGCGGCACGCTGGGTCTGGCACTCTTGGCCGGTGAGGTACTGGGCCAGCTGGTTGAGCGCGGCGCCCTTCACGGCGTCCTCCTGGGGCTTGACGCCCAGCAGCTTGCAGCCGCTGTAGGAGCCGATGTGATACTCCTGGCCGTCCACGGTGAAGGAGGGCAGGTCGGCGACGCCGAAGTTGTCACCAAGCTGCTCCAGGATGGTGGCATAGTTCCAGGTACCGGTGACCACGACAGCGGAGCCGCTGGCGAAGTCGGTGTTAGAGGAGTTCACATAGCAGGGAGAGGAGACGATGGAATACAGCCCCTTGGCGGCGATCAGGCCCTTTTCAGAGTTGAAGTCGTCGTCGATGGAGATGAAGTTGCCGTCGTTGTCGGTGATCCAGTCGGAGTGGCACCCTACGCCGAAGAAGAAGCCGGCGTTGTACCAGGCGTTCTCCAGCTCGAAGGAGAAGTTCTTACCGGCGGCCTCGCAGTCGGCGACCAGCTTCTCCAGGCTGTCGATATCCTCCTCGGGGATGACGGACTTGTCATAGTACATGAAGTAGCCGTTGTCGGCGGTCAGAGGATAGGCGTAGTAATCGGAGCCGGACTGAGCGGCGAGGGTGGAACCGGCGCTGTTGTTGTCCTTCACGAAGGCGGCGGCTCCCTGGCCGAGCTTGGTCAGAGCACCGGCCTGGATGAGCCGGGACAGCTGGTCCTGGGCGAAGAAGTACAGGTCGCCGCCCGCGGACACGTCGGTGATCATGTTGGTGGCGGCGTCGGCCTCGCTGACCGGCTCCACGGTGGCGTTGATGGTGATGCCGAACTCATTGTTGGCGTTGAACGCCTCCACCTGGGAGGTGGTCAGCGCCACGGCGGCGTCCGGCGCCCAGATGGTCACGTCGTACTCGCCGGCCAGCTCGCTGCTGGCACTGGCGAACGTGCCCATGGACAGCACCATGGCCAGCGCCATAAGGATCGCTAGAAACTTTTTCATGTCATTTCCTCCAATTTTTTGATTTTGATTTGAATGGGCCATTATCCCCGCATCGCGGGGATAACGAAGGGAGGTACCTCCCTTCGACGGCTTTAGCTTTTTAAATTATATCAGCATTTTTCGTGATTGTCCACAAATCGTTGCGAATTTTATGGAGCGCATTTTGCACAAAAAGTCTCATCAAAATTTATTCAATTTTCTTATTCTTTTCCTGGATGCTCTCTCGCCGCTCAGCCCATGGGCTTGAGCGAGGCGTCGTCTATCTTGCCCCAGGCGCCGCCGCCCGCTCCCGCGCACTTCACATATACCCCCACGGTGAGGCTCTGCCCCTCATCGAGGGCTATATCCTCGATATGGGCCGTATCCCACTGGCCGTAGGAGGTGATGGTCATCGGCGCGGTGGCGGCCGTCTCTCCGTCTATCTGCACATAAGCGTATATCTCGCTCTCGCCGCTGTCGCCGCCCATGATGGACACGGCGTAACGGTACGCCCCCGGAGCCAGGCCCTCCACGGTCTGCTCCAGCGTGAACTCCACGGAGCCCGCCGCCGCGCTCCAGAAGTGGAAGTGCTTCGTCCCGGTGAGGGAGTCCGCGGCCTTGTCCTCCACATAGAGCTCCTCGGTGGCGGCCAGGTCCGTGGCCGTCCAGCCCCCGTCCCCGTCCTCAAAGCCGCCGTT
>CANRNA010000096.1 GCA_947631805.1 uncultured Oscillospiraceae bacterium
CAGGGGGAGGACGTCCTGCGCCATTCCATCGACGTGGACGAGGGCTCCCGATACCTGGGGGAGGCGGCCCTGGTGCCCTACGACAGCCCCATCCGGAACAAGGGCATCCTGTTTTACGAGACGCTCTTTGACGAGAACGCCTCCTGCCACCTGGCTTTCGGCTCGGCCTACCCCACCTGCGTGAAGGGCGGGGTGGACATGACCGAGGAGCAGCAGAAGGCCGCGGGCCTGAACCAGTCCATCAACCACGTGGATTTCATGGTGGGCACCGCCGACCTCTCCATCGTGGGGACCACCCACGACGGGAGGGAAGTACCCGTGTTCGTGAACGGCAATTTTGCCTTTTGAGAGAGGGACGCTATGAACTGTGAGATATTGTGCGTGGGCACGGAGCTGCTGCTGGGCAACACCGTCAACACCGACGCGGCGGACCTGAGCGACCTGCTGTCCGGCCTGGGGGTGAACGTGTTCTGGCACACGGTGGTGGGGGATAACCCCGGCCGCCTGGCCGAGGCCGTGGCCATCGCCCGGAGCCGGGCCGACCTGATTGTCACCACCGGCGGGCTGGGGCCCACCTACGACGATCTGACGAAAAATGTCCTGGCGGAGGCCTTTGGCCGGAAGCTGGAATTCCACCCCGAGGAGGCGGCATTTCTTAAGGCGTGGTTTGCCCGGAACACCTCCGTCAGATACACGGACAACAATCTCCAGCAGGCATACCTGCCGGAGGGGTGCACGGTGTTCCACAACGACTGGGGCACCGCCCCCGGCTGCGCCTTTGCCGAGGACGGGGTGCACGTCATCATGCTCCCCGGCCCGCCCAACGAGTGCGTGCCCATGTTCAAGGCCTGTGCCGCGCCCTATCTGCGGAGCCTGTCGGACGAGGTCATCCTGTCCCACCAGATACGGGTCTTCGGCATCGGGGAGAGCGCCGTGGAGGCCATTTTCCGGGAGCAGATGGAGCGGATGGCAAATCCCACTCTAGCCACCTACGCCAAGTTCGGGGAGGTCATGCTCCGGGCCACCGCCAAGGCGAAGACCGAGGCGGAGGCGGAGGCCATGTGCCGCCCGGTGGTGGAGCAGGTGTGCCGCACCCTGGGCAGCAAGGTCTACGGGGTGGATGTGGACAGCCTGGAGGCGCTGGCGCTGTCCCTTTTGAAGGAGAAGGGCCTGACCTTCGCCACGGCGGAGAGCCTGACCGGCGGGCTCATCGGCCAGCGGTTCACCGCTCTGCCGGGGGCGTCGGCGGTGTATAAGGGCGGCGCGGTCACCTACTGCAACGAGGTGAAGGCCGCCATGCTGGGCATCGACCGGGACATGATAGAGGAAAAGGGCGCGGTGTCCTATGAGACCGCCGCCGCCATGGCCAGGGGCGCCCGCATCGCCGCCCACGCGGACCTGGCCCTGTCGGCCACGGGTCTGGCCGGTCCCGACGGGGACGGGGTCCATCCCGTGGGCACCGTGTTCGTGGGTCTGGCAGACGGGGAAAACGTGTGGGTCCGGCAGCTGATGCTGGGCACCCGCCGGGCCCGTGTCCGGCAGCTGGCGGCCAACAACGCCTTTGACATGCTCCGGCGCTATCTCCAGGGCCTGCCCATCCTGGAGGATTGAGCGTATATATATGACCGAGATACAGAAACGGGCCGCCCCTATCCGGCTGGTGGCCACGGACCTGGACGGGACGCTGTTCGCCACGGCATCCGAGCTCACGCCCCGGACGGCCCGGGCGGTGGCGGCGATACGGGCGAGGGGGATATATTTCACCATCTGCTCCGGCAGGAGCTGGTATGAGCTGGATGACCTGCCCCGGCGGCTGGGCCTGACCGAGCCGGTGATATGCCGCAACGGGGCGGAGATCGTGGACCCGGCGGACGGGAGGACCCTTTTCCGCCGCCTCATTCCCCCGGAGGAGGGGACCGCCTTTCTCCGGTACTGCGTGGAAGAGGACATCGACTTCTGCCTGACCACGGCGGATACGGCCTGTTATCCGCCTGGGTCCGTGTTCGAGCAATTCTTCGGCCCGGCGGACGTCCCGCCCGCCCCCGACCGGCCCAGGGTGTTCCTGGCCGGGCCGGATACCCGGTTCGGGGAGATGGAGCAGTACAAGATCATCCTGTGGAAAAAGCAGCCACGGTACGGCCTGGCCCGCGCCTTTTTGGAAAAGTGCTCCGGCATACGCACCGAGGCGGCCTCCAGCGCGCTGGAGGACCTGGTCTCCAGCCAGGCGGGAAAGGATCGGGGCCTGGAATGGGTGGCGGGCGCTCTCGGCCTGGGGCGGGAGAACTGCTGCGCCTTCGGGGACTACGCCAACGACATCCCTATGCTCCGGTACGCGGGGCTGAGCTTCGCCATGGACAACGCCGCTCCCGCCGTGAAGGAGGCCGCCGACTTCGTCGCCCCGTCCAACGGGGAGGACGGCGTGGCCCAGGTGCTGGAAGCGCTGTTCGGCGTGTGACAGAGCCATAGAACAGAAAAAGCCTTCTCCGGCACATAAGCGCTGAAAAGGCTTGAAACAAAGGGCTTTCGAGGTTCCGCTGTGGTCACAGCAGAGCCCCGGAAGCCCTTTTTCTATTTATTCGATGCCCGATATGATCCTGTTGTTCACCTGATCATCTCAGGTCCCGGAAAAAGGCCCGGAGCAGGGCGGCGCACTCCTCTCCCAGCACCCCGCCGTAAATGGCGGGCCGGAAGCCGTAGCGCTCTTCAAACAGGTTCAGCACACTGCCGCAGGAGCCGGTGACCGGCTCCTTGGCCCCGTAGACCAGCACGGGGACGCGGGCGTTGATGACCGCCCCGGCGCACATGGGGCAGGGCTCCAGGGTCACATACAGGGCGCAGCCGTCCAGCCGCCAGGAGCCCAGGGCGGCGCAGGCCTGCTCGATGGCCTCTATCTCCGCGTGGCGCACGGCGTTTTTCTGTTCCTCCCGCCTGTTCTGGCCCCGGCCGATGACCTGGCCGGTCCGGTCCGCCACCACCGCCCCCACGGGCACGTCCCCGGCCATGGCCGCCTGGCGGGCCAGGTCCAGGGCCAGACGCATATAATCCTCCCGCTCCATCCGCCGCCTCCCGTTCGTTTTCCCCAGTATATCAGCCCGGCGGGGCGGCCCGCAAGGACGGCGGGGATAATTTTTCAAAAAAATCTGAAAAATGCCTCAAAAGAGGCAGACAAACGGGGATCTCTGTGATATAATGACAAAATGGAAACAAAAGAAGTCAAAAGTATCAACCATGCGGACCGGCCCTGACCCCGCGGGCCGGGTGTTTTCACGGAGGACCTATTTATGACAAAAAGACGTTGGAAGGATATATTCAGGCGGCTGCTGTGTATTGCGGCGGCGCTGGCGTGCCTGACCCCGCCTGTGGCGGCCGCCGGGCAGACGAGAGCTTATGCCGCCACCAGCAGCTCCATCCAGGCGGAGATAGACGACCTGAACGACAAGAAGGACGAGATACAGGGGCGGATGGACGCTCTCCAGGCCCAGATAGACGGCCTGGACGGGGAGAAGAGCACCACCCTGGACAAGAAGGAGATGCTGGACAAGAAAAACCAGGCCGCCCAGGAGGAGCTGGAGGTCATCCAGGAGCAGATCGACATCATCGACGGCCTGCTGGAGAACATCCAGACGGACCTGTCCGAGGCCAGGGACAACGAGCAGTACCAGCGGACGCTGTGGCTGGAGCGGCTGCGGACCATGGAGGAGGGCTCCGACGTCAGCTACATGGAGGTGCTGTTCCAGGCCACCGACTTTGCCGACCTGCTGACCCGCATCGACCTGGTCAGCGAGGTCATGAGCTATGACGAACAATTAGAGCAGCAGTACATCGCCGCCAGGGAGCGGGTGGAGGGCCTGGAGGCCCAGGCGGAGGAAATGTACGCCAAAAACGACGCCAACCGGGACGAACTGGAGCGCAAGCAGGCCCAGCTGGAGAGCGATATCGCCGCCGCCTGCCAGCTCATCGCCTCCATGGAGGACAACATAGACGAGTACACCGCCGTGCTGGCCCAGGAGGAGGCTGCTCAGGAGGAGATATCCGCCCTCATCGTCCAGAAGGAGAAGGAGCTGGCCGCTGCCCGGGCGGCGGAGGAGGCCGCCAGGACCGGCGGCATCGGCGTGGGGACCAGCGCCAGCGGCGCGTGGATGATATGGCCCACCTATACAAAAAGCCTCAGCTCCCCCTTCGGCTACCGGAACCACCCCACCCTTGGCCGCTGGATAAAGCACGCGGGCGTGGATATTAAGTCCGCCTGGGGCACCGAGATATGGGCCGCCGCCGGGGGCACGGTGATATGCGCCGGGTGGAACGGGGGCTACGGCAACTGCGTGATGATAAACCACGGTAACGGCTATACCACCGTGTACGGCCACATGTCCCGCATCGCCGTGAGCTACGGCCAGACGGTGACCCAGGGGCAGGTCATCGGCTATGTGGGCTCCACCGGCAATTCCACCGGTCCCCACCTGCATTTTGAGATACGGGCCAGCGCCACCGCCATGCCCATCGACCCCAAGAGCTTTCTCTACCTGACCTGACGGCGGGAGATACCGGCAAAAGGGCCCTCACCGCGCACGCCCGGCTATGGACTGCGTGATGAGGGCCCCGCTGAAGGGGAGCGTTATGGATCGGACGCCGGGGTGCCGGAGGGAAGCTGCTCCGCCCAGCGCTCCCGGACCGCCTGGGCGGTCTCCGGCCGGGGTACCCCGTCGAAGCGGGCGGCCAGGGCGGCCAGGTCTATGCTGTCGGCGAACGCCTCCAGATCGGCGCGGGTGAGCGTACCGCTGGAATAGGTGGTGGCGTTGACGGACGCGCCTTCCGTCTCGAACAGGACAAAGCCACGGGGAGCGGCGCTGTCCAGGACCAGGTCAACGGTCTGGCCGGAGGAGGTGGTATAGGTCCACTCCTCGTAGACGGCGGGGGCGGCGATGGTGATCATGGAGAAGGAGCCCTTAACGCTCACGAACATGGAAAAGCTCATGTCCCCGTCTGACTGGGCGCCCTCTATCTTGCAGGACCCGTCGTCGTAGAGGTAGCCCCCCAGATGCAGGTCCCCTTTGATGAGCGGGGCGGTCCCCAGGGCCTGATAGAGCTGGTCGATGCCGTCGTAGTACATGGCCCTGTAGGCGTGGGGGACCAGGCCGTACTGCTCCATGATGGCGTCCAGGGCGTCCGCCCGCTCCCGGGTGACGGCGCTGTAATAGTGGGCGTAGTTCTCCCCTGTCTCAAACCAGCTGTCGTCCACGCCCATGGCCTCATAATCCACTGGCTCCGCGCTGGCCAGATAGCTGGTCCAGGCCAGGAAGGCGGCGTATTCCGGGGTGCTCTGATACCCCGCCATGGAGACATAGCTCCGGGGGGCGTCGGCCTCCTCGGTCAGGGGCAGGAGATAGTCCTTCAGCCGGGCCTGATACACCGCGTAGGCGGTGACGGACAGGGCCAGCACCAGCGCCGCCGCGGCCAGGACGGAGAGGGCCGTGCGCTTCACGGACCGCCTCCGGCGGGGCGGGGCCTCCACAGGCTGGGGCCGCAGCCGGGCCATGGTGAGCCGGGATATCCGCTGGGGGGTGGTGATATGGGCGTCGGGCAGGTCAAGGCCGTCGTCTTCGTACAGGTCCATCAGGTCATAAAACGTCCGATAGGTCATGAAAATGCCCCCTTTCCTCCAAGTATCGGCGCAGCCGGTCCCGGCCCCGTTCCAGCCGCTTGCGCACGGCGGCGGCTGACAGGTCCAGGGCCCCGGCGATATCCGCCGCGCTCTGGCAGTAGTAGTAATATCGGATGAATATCTCCCGGTCCGGGGGAGGCAGGCTCTCCACGGCCTCCTTCACCAGCCGGGCCAGCTCCCGCCGCTGGACCGCCCGTTCCGGGCCGTCGGCGGGGAGGGACAGTATATCCTCCTCCGTGCCCAGCTCCACGCCCCTGTCCCGCAGGCGGTTGATGGCCCTGTTCCGGGCCACGGAGCCCAAATAGCCCTTCACTTTGCCCGGCCGGGGCCTGTCCCCGTTCTGCCACAGGGCCAGAAACACGTCGGAGGCCACCTCCTCCGCGTCCTGGGCTGTCATGCACCGGCCGATGATGTTCCACACCACGGCGCTCACATAGGCGCCGTAGCGGCGGATGAACCAGTCCAGCCCCGCCGGGTCCCGTTCCCGGAGGAGCGCCAGGGCCTGTTCCTCGGTCATGGGAGACCTCCTTTCACAGCCGTTCTACTATTTATATCACAAAAACCGGCCAGGCTGTGACATAAAAAGGGCGAAAAGGTTTCCGGGCCGCCCGAAGGCGACCCGGAAAGTCAGGAGGTATAATACAGCTCAGGAAAAAAGGAAAAAGACCTGGGCAACATTGATGATGAAAGCGCCCCTGTCAGGCCATGTTGGCCTGGGCGGCGGTGATGATGGCCATGGAATAGACCTCTTCGGCGTTGCAGCCGCGGCTCAGGTCGTTTATCGGGGCGTTCAGGCCGCAGAGGATGGGGCCGTAAGCCTCGAAGCCGCCCAGCCGCTGGGCGATCTTGTAGCCGATGTTGCCGGCGTTGATGTCGGGGAAGATGAAGGTGTTGGCATAACCGGCCACCCGGTCGTTGGGGCACTTGGTACGGGCCACACGGGGGCTCACGGCGGCGTCGAACTGTATCTCGCCGGTGATGGGCACGTTGGGCATCATGGCCTTGACCCGCTCGGCGGCGTTGTGCATCCGGTCCACATCCTCACC
>CANRNA010000097.1 GCA_947631805.1 uncultured Oscillospiraceae bacterium
GGCGTGGGCAAGTCGGAGACCGCCCTGGGCCTTTTGAAGCAGGGCCACCGGCTCATCGCCGACGACGCGGTGGAGATACTGCGCACGTCCAGCTTCCACCTGGAGGGGCGCTCCCCCTCCATGATAAAGCACTTCATGGAGCTGCGGGGCATCGGCGTCATCAACGTGCCCAGCGTGTTCGGCATCGGCGCCGTCAAGCCCTCCTGCCCCATCGACCTGGTGGTGCAGATGGAGCTTTGGGACGACAACAAGCACTATGACCGCCTAGGGCTGGACACCACCAACACGGAGTACCTGGGGGTGCCCGTGCCTCTGGTGACCATCCCGGTCCGGCCCGGCCGGAACCTGGCGGTCATCCTGGAGATCGCCGCCATGACCAACCGGCAGAAGAAGACCGGCTACAACGCCGCCGAGGACCTGGTGCGCCGGGTGGACGAGGGCGTGGACAACGGCGGATTTTAAAAGCAAACTTAAAAGAGGTATCTTGTGAAGTATTCGTCTTTATTGCAGGACATAAGAGCGGCCATGCCCGGCCTGGAGCTGCGGCAGGAGGAGCCCATGGCGGACCACTGCTCCTTCCGGGTGGGCGGTCCGGCGGCGGTTATGGCGCTGCCCCGGTCGGCGGAGGAGCTGGAGGAGCTGTGCGTGCTGCTGCGCCGGGCGGGGGTGCGGCCCCTGCTCATCGGCAACGGCACCAACATCCTGCCCCCGGACGGGCGGCTGGACCGGTTCGTGGTGGCCTCCTGCCCCGGGGTGGGGCAGGTGACCGTGGAGGGGAACGCCGTGACGGCTGACTGCGGGGCCACCCTGTCCGCCGCCGCCCTGGCCGCGGCGGACGCCGGGCTGACGGGCCTGGAATTTGCCCAGGGCATCCCCGGCAGCGTAGGCGGCGGCGTGGTCATGAACGCCGGGGCCTACGGCGGAGAGCTGAAGGACACCGTGACCGAGACGGTCTATCTGGACGAGGAGCTCCTCCGTCGCTCTGTCCGGGGCGCGGAGCACGATTTCGCCTATCGGCACAGCGTGTTTTCCGGCCGGGAGACGGTCATTCTGCGCACGACCTTTTCCCTCTCCCCCGACGACCGGGAGACCATCCGGGCCCGGATGCGGGACCTGGCGGCCCGGCGGCGGGCCAGCCAGCCGCTGGATGTGCCCTCGGCGGGCAGCACCTTCAAGCGGCCTGTGGGGGGCTATGCCTCCGCCCTCATCGACCAGGCGGGGCTGAAGGGCTTCGCCGTAGGCGGGGCCATGGTGTCGGAAAAGCACGCGGGCTTTGTGGTGAACGCGGGCGGCGCCACCTGCGCCGATATCCTGCGGTTGATGGAACATATCCAGCGGACGGTCCTGGCCCGCTCCGGCGTGGCCCTGGAGCCGGAGGTGCTCATCCTGGGGAGGTAGAGATGGAGATACTCATCATAACCGGCCTGTCCGGGGCGGGAAAGACCCGGGCGGCGGATATATGCGAGGACCTGGGCTATTACTGCGTGGACAATCTGCCCACGGCGCTGCTGCCCCGGTTCGCGGCCCTGTGCCTGGCCACCCACGGCCGGTATGAGCGGGTGGCCCTGGTAATGGACGCCAGGAGCGTGACCCGCTTCGAGGAGCTGGCGTCGGCCCTGGACGAGCTGCGCACCCTGGACTGTCAGGTACATATCCTCTATCTGGAGGCGGACACCCCCACCCTTCTGCGCCGGTACAAGGAGACCCGCCGTCCCCATCCCCTGGGCGGGCCGGGCCAGCCCATCCGGGAGTCCATCGAGCGGGAGCGGGAATTTCTGGCCCCCCTGCGGGACCGGGCGGATTTCATCATCCAGACCGATTCCGCCCCGCTGAACAAGCTGAAGGCCAAAATATGCGCCTGCATCCAGCCGGAGGACAGGCGCTTTGCGGTGAACGTGGTGTCCTTTGGCTACAAGCGGGGCCTGCCCCCGGAGGCGGACCTGGTGTTCGACGTGCGGTGCCTGCCCAACCCCTATTACGAGCCGGACCTGCAGGAGCTCACCGGCCTGGACGGGCCGGTGGCGGATTACGTGTTCCGCAACGGCAACGCCCAGGTGCTGCTGGACAAGATAACCGGCATGCTGGACTTCCTGCTGCCCCTGTATCAGGCGGACCGGGACGAGCTGACCGTGGCCATCGGCTGCACCGGCGGCCACCACAGGAGCGTGGCCGTGGCCCAGGCGCTGGCCCAGGCCCTGGAGGACAGGCGGCTGATCGTGTCGGTGCTGCACAGGGACGTGGAGCAGTGAGATGAGCTTTTCATCGGATGTGAAAACGGAGCTGTGCCGGGATGGGCTCAGCCGCCGGTGCTGCGCCGTGGCGGAGGCCTACGGCGTGCTGCTGTATGCCAACACCTTCAGCCCCCGGCAGATACGCATCCTGACGGAGAACGAGGCCTTTGCCCAGCGGCTGCCCCGGCTGTTCCGACGGGCCTTCGCCCTGGACTTTGACCAGACGCCCCCGGAGGACCGGGAGGGGAAGAAGACCTTCCTCATCACCGACCGGGATAAGCTGCGGACCATATTCTCCGCCTTTGGCTATGACCCGGACAGGGCCCTGGCCCACCACGTCAATCTGGCGGTGGTGGAATCCGACTGCGACCGGGCGGCCTTCCTCCGGGGGGCCTTTCTGGCGGGGGGCAGCGTCACGGACCCGGCCAGGGGCTATCATCTGGAGCTGGCCACCGGCCATGAGAGCGTGTGCCGGGAGACCCACGCCCTGCTGCTGGACATGGGCTTTGAGCCGAAGGACGCCGTCCGGGGCCGGAGCTGGCTCACATATTTCAAAAAGAGCGACGCCATCGAGGACCTGCTGACCACCCTGGGGGCCTCCCTGTCCGCCATGGGCATCATGGAGGCCAAGGTGGAAAAGCACATGGCCAACGCCATGAACCGGCTGACCAACTGCGACATGGCAAACGCCGACAAGGTGACGGACGCCGCCGCCCAGCAGCTGGCGGCCATCCGGGCCATCGAGGCCGGGCCGGGGCTGGACGCCCTGCCCCCGGTCTTGCAGGAGACGGCGCTGCTGCGCATCGCCAACCCCTCCTGCAGCCTTTCAGACCTGGCCCAGCTGGCCTTTCCCCCCGTGTCGAAGAGCTGCATGAACCACCGCCTCCGCAAGCTGATGGAATTCAGCCGGAGCCTGTAAAAAGGAGAACGCCATGGCCTTTGTCCACCTGCACGTACACAGCGAATACAGCCTTCTGGACGGCGCCTGCCGCATCGGGGAGCTGGCCGCCCGCGCCCGGGAGATGGGCCAGAGCGCCCTGGCCATCACCGACCACGGGGTGATGTACGGCGTGGTGGATTTTTACCGGGCCTGCCAGAAGGAGGGCGTGAAGCCCATCATCGGCTGCGAGGTCTATGTGGCCCCACGGAACAGGACGGACAGGGAATACGGCCTGGACAACAACTACTCCCACCTCATCCTGCTGTGCAAAAACGAGACGGGCTACCACAACCTGTGCGCCCTGGTGTCGGAGGGGTTCGTCAACGGCTTTTACATCCGCCCCCGCATCGACTGGGAGCTTTTGCACCAGCACGCCGAGGGGCTTATATGCCTGTCCGCCTGCCTGGCGGGGGACATCCCCCAAAAGCTGGTCCGGGGGGAGTACGGGGCGGCCAGGGACCGGGCGCTGGAGCTGGAGGAACTGTTCGGCAAGGGCAGCTTTTATCTGGAGCTCCAGGACCACGGCATAGCCGACGAGCGCCGGGCGGCCCAGGGGCTCATCCGCCTCCACCAGGAGACCGGCATACCCATGGTGGTCACCAACGACGCCCACTATCTGCGTCGGGAGGACGCCCACACCCAGGATGTGCTCATGTGCATCCAGACGGGCAAGACCGTGGACGACCCGGACAGGATGAAGTTTGAAAGCCAGGAGCTGTATCTCAAGAGCGAGGAGGAGATGCGCGCCCTCTTCCCCGATTTCCCGGAGGCTTACGATAACACGGCGAAGATCGCGGATATGTGCTCGTTCGACTTTGAGTTCGGCCACTATCACCTGCCCAAATTCCAGCTCCCCGCCGGGGAGACGGACGGCTTTGCTTATCTGAAAAAGCTGTGCTATCAGGGCCTGGCCCAGCGGTATCCCGGCTACGGGAAGGACCTGTCCGACAGGCTGGACTATGAGCTGGGCATCATACGCCAGATGGGGTTCGTGGACTACTTCCTCATCGTGTGGGACTTCATCGCCTTCGCCAAGGGGGCCGGTATCCCTGTGGGGCCGGGGCGCGGCTCCGGGGCCGGGTCCATCGTCAGCTATACCCTGCGTATCACCGACGTGGACCCCATCAAGTACAAGCTCTTCTTCGAGCGCTTCCTGAACCCCGAGCGGGTCACCATGCCGGACATCGACATGGACTTCTGCGTCCGCCGCCGGGGGGAGGTCATCGACTACGTGAACCGGAAATACGGCTCCGACCACGTGGCCCAGATCGTCACCTTCGGCACCATGGCCGCCCGGGCCGCCATCCGGGACGTGGGGCGGGTGCTGAACGTGGGCTACGGGGAGACGGACGCGGTGGCAAAGCAGGTGCCCTTCGCCCTAGGCATGACCCTGAACGAGGCCTTGCGCCTTTCCAAGCCCCTGAAGGAGATGTACGACGCCGACGAGCAGGTGCACACCCTCATCGACACCGCCCGTGCCCTGGAGGGCATGCCCCGCCACGCCTCCACCCACGCCGCCGGCGTGGTCATCACCGAGCGGCCCCTCACCGACTATGTGCCCCTGGCCAGAAACGACGAGTCCATCGTCTGCCAGTTCGACATGGTCACCCTGGAGCAGCTGGGCCTTTTGAAAATGGACTTTCTGGGTCTGCGGAACCTGACGGTGCTGGAGGACGCGGCGGAGCTTGTCCGCCGGACGGACCCGGCCTTCCGGGTGGAGGACATCCCGGAGGACGACGGGGAGACCTTCGCCATGCTCACCGAGGGCCGCACCAGCGGCGTGTTCCAGCTGGAATCCACCGGCATGACCGGGGTGTGCGTGGGGCTCAAGCCCCGGTCCATCGAGGACATCACCGCCATCATCGCCCTGTACCGCCCTGGCCCCATGGACTCCATCCCCCGGTTTTTGGACTGCGCCGTCCACCCGGAGCGCATCACCTATAAGCACGAGCTGCTGCGGCCCATCCTGGACGTGACTTATGGCTGCATCGTCTATCAGGAGCAAGTCATCAACATCTTCCAGCGGCTGGCGGGCTTCTCCCTGGGCCAGGCGGACATGATCCGCCGGGCGATGAGCAAGAAAAAGCACGACGTGATAGACGCCGAGCGCCGGGCGTTCGTCTACGGTGACCCGGAGCGGAACATTCCCGGCTGCGTGGCGAACGGCGTGAGCGAGGACATCGCCAACAGCATCTATGACGAGATATTGGACTTCGCCTCCTACGCCTTCAACAAGGCCCACGCGGTGTGCTACGCCGTGGTGGCCTATCGGACGGCATGGATGAAATGCCACTGGCCCAGGGAGTACATGGCGGCGCTGCTGACGAGCGTGCTGGACTCCTCGGGCAAGGTGGCGGAATATATCGCTGAGTGCAAGGCCATGGGCATCGACCTGCTGCCCCCGGATGTGAACGAGTCCGACGCGGACTTCACCGTGGCGGGGGGCAACATCCGCTTCGGCCTGGCCGCCGTGAAGGGGGTGGGCCGGGGTTTCGTGACGGAGCTGATGGCCGAGCGGGAGCGCGGCGGCCCCTTCACCGCCTTTGACGAGTTCTGCCGTCGGCTGTACGGCAAGGAGCTGAACCGCCGCCCGGTGGAGAGCCTTATCCGGGCCGGGGCATTCGACTCCATGGGCTATAAGCGCAAGGCCCTTTTGCAGGTGCTGGACAAGGTCCTGGAGGGGGTCAACAGCGCCGGGCGGAAAAACATCGCCGGACAGCTGGACCTGTTTTCCATGGACGACGACACCCCGGACAGCACCATGGAGCTGCCGGACGTGGAGGAGTTCTCCCCCGGGGAGAAGATGGCCATGGAGCGGGAGACCACCGGTCTTTATCTCACCGGCCACCCCATGGACGGCTACCGGGACGCGGTGGCGAAGCTGGAGGCCGCCCCTATGGGGGCCATACTGGAGGACTTCACGGGGGAGGACGGCCCTCACCGGTACAAGGACGGCCAGAGCGTGATACTGGCCGGGGTAGTGGCCGCGGCCAGGACCAGGACCACGAAGAACAACACCCTCATGAGCTACGTCACATTGGAGGACGACACCGGGGCCATGGAGCTGCTGGCCTTCCAGCGGGCCCTGGACCAGGGCGGGGCGTATCTGACGGAGGCCGCTGCCGTGTGCTGCACGGGGCGCATCTCCGTCCGGGACGAGAAGGACCCCCAGCTCATGCTGGACGCGGTCTATCCCCTGGACGGGCTGACGGACCAGGCCATCGCCGCCATCAAAAACGCCGCCCGGGACGGGGGCTATGCCGCCCGCCGTGCCGCGCCCGTGCCGCGTCCCGCCGCCCCGGCGGGGCAGAAGACCCTGTATGTGCGCCTGCCCTCCCGGTCCGACCCGGCCTTCCATCACATCGAGCTGGTGCTGACCATGTTCCCGGGCACGGAGCCGCTGGTGATATACTGCCAGGACACGAAAAAGCGCCTGGGCGCCCGGTGCGTCATCCACCCGGCCCTTGTCCAGGAGCTGACCGACCTGCTGGGCGAGAAAAACGTAGTGGTGAAGTGATATCCG
>CANRNA010000098.1 GCA_947631805.1 uncultured Oscillospiraceae bacterium
AGCCGGTAGAAGTTGGAGTTCAGGCCGATGTTGGCCAGCAGGAACACCCCGTCGCCGTTGATGTCGATGCTGGTATAGGACGCGGCGATGCACTTGAAAAGGCCGAACAGCAGCGCCGCTCCGGCGATGTTCAAAGGCTTCCAGTTGCCGAAGATCATGACGGCCAGGGCCAGGAAGCCGAAGCCCGCCACGTCGCCGTTGGAGGCGCAGTTGGTGGTGGTCAGGGCGTACACGAATCCGCCCATGCCCGCCAGAGCGCCGGAGATGGTGACGCCAGCGTAGCGCATCTTCACCACGTTGATGCCCAGGGAGTCGGCCGCCTGGGGATTTTCGCCGCAGGAGCGCAGCCGCAGGCCGAACCGGGTCTTATACAGGACGATGGACAGGATGATGAACAGAAGGATGCACACATAGGTGGTCAGATACACCTTGTCCAAAAACGCGCTGGCGAAGAAGCCCAGCTTGGCCTTCTTGTCAAAGCCCAGCATGGTCTTTTTTATCATGAACCAGCTGGCGGCGTCGCCGGTGGCCATCTGCAGGGTGTTCTGGTTGACGATGAGCCGGATGAGGAACAGCACCAGGGCCGGGGCCAGCAGGTTCAGGGCGGTGCCGCCGATGGTCTGGTCCGCCTTCAGGTTGATGGCCGCGAACGCCAGCAACAGCGAGAACACCGCGCCCAGCGCGGCCGCCACCGCCATGGTCATGATCATGAAGCCCTGCAGGGCGACCCAGTTGTTCATCTCCTTGGCCGCGTCGAACCAGCCCCATTGCTGGACCAGACGCACGAACAGCACGCCCACGAACGCGCCGAAGATCATGATGCCTTCCAGCGCCAGGTTGATGATGCCGCTGCGCTCGGCGAACACGCCCGCCAGGGCCACGATCATCAGGGGCACGGCATAGACCAGCGTAGAACGAACGAGAAATGCCATTACTCCTTGCCCTCCTTTCCGCCGTCCGCCGCGCTCGCGGCAGGGACGGCAGGTTCCGCGTTGGCGTCCGGCTTGGGACCGGCCTTTTTCTTCGCCTTGCCGCCCAGCCACAGCTTGATGACCAGGGAGAAGGCGGACAGGTACACGATGACGGCGATGATCACGTCGGTGATATACTCGTTATAGGCCGTCAGGTTGGTCAGCTGCAATCCGGCGATGTCCAGCATGGACATGAACATGCCGGTGAAGATGACGGCGATGGGGTTGCACACCGCCAGCAGGGCCACGGGGATGCCGTTGAAGCCGGTGGCGGGCAGGGACTGGTAGGTGCTCCAGAAGAATTCCGTGTTGCCCGCCAGCCAGTAGAGGGACGCGCCCGCGCCGGACATGGCTCCGGCGATGGCCATGGAGAGCACGATGCTGCGCTTGTCCTTGATGCCCGCGTACTTGGCCGCGTGGCGGTTGGCGCCGCAGGCCTTCAGCTCATAGCCGAAGGTGGTCTTGGCAAAGACGATGTACATCAGCACCGCCAGCAAAATGGCGATGATGATGCCGCCGTTCACCTGGGAGCCGGGGAAGATCTTGTCCAGGAACATCTTGGGGGTCTGGACCCCGTTGAAGCTGGTCTTGTAGATGTAGGCGGTCTTGGTGTTCTCCACGGTGTTTTTGAGGTTGCTGACGTCAAAGACCCAGGTGACCAGGTTGGCGGATATCCAGTTGGTCATGATGCAGGCCAGCACCTCGTTGATGTTCAGAAACGCCTTCAGCATGCCGGGGATAGCGCCCCACAGGGCCCCGGCGGCCATGCCGCCCAGGAAGGCCAGTATCCATATCAGCCAGGCGGGCACTACCTCGGAGGGTATCTCCAGGGCGATGAACAATGTGGCGGCGGTACCGGCCAGGTACTGGCCCGGCGCGCCGATGTTGAACAGGCCCGTCTTATAGGCCACGGCCACGGACAGGCCGGTGAGTATCAGGGGGGTGGCCCTGAACAGCATGTTGCCGAAGGTCACCGGGTTGAAGCCGAAGGTCAGTCCGCCCGCCGCGTTGCGGCCCGTGCTGACGATGCCCAGGAAGATGAGCTGGATGCCCTCCCAGGCGGATTTGAGGCTCAGGCTCTTGTTGAACACGCCCACCAGGAGGACCACCAGCGCACCGGCCACCAGGCCGATGAGGATGCTCAGCAGAGAGGCCAGCACCGAACGGGTACTATCCCGCTGCATCAAAGGTGTCTTTTCCTTCATGCGGTCTCACGCTCCTTTCCCTGCCGCTTGGCTCCGGCCATATACAGGCCCAGCTCCTCCACGGTGGTTTTCTTCGGGTCAAGCTCGCCCACGATCTCGCCCTCGTACATGACCAGGATGCGGTCGGACAGGTTCATGACCTCGTCCAGCTCCAGGCTCACCAGCAGCACCGCCTTGCCCGCGTCACGCTGGGCCACCAGCTGGCTGTGGATGTACTCGATGGCGCCCACGTCCAGGCCGCGGGTGGGCTGGACGGCCACGATCAGGGGCAGGTCCCGGTCTATCTCCCGGGCCACGATGGCCTTCTGCTGGTTGCCGCCGGACATGCTCCGGGCGATGGTGACGGGCCCCTGGCCGGAGCGCACGTCGTATTGCTCTATCAGGTCCTCGGCGTAGGAGCGCACCGCGTCGAAGCGGATGAAGCCGTGGTTCTGGAACCGGGGCTCATAGTAGCGCTGGAGCACCATGTTCTGCTCCAACGTGAAGTCCAGCACCAGGCCGTGCTTGTGCCGGTCCTCGGGGATGTGGCTCATGCCGGTCTGGCTGCGGGCGCGGATGGACTGGTGGGTGATGTCGTGGCCGCACAGGGTTATCTTCCCGGCGCTGGCCTTCTCCAGACCGGTGAGAGCCTGGACGAACTCCGTCTGGCCGTTGCCGTCGATACCGGCGATGCAGACTATCTCCCCGGCGTGGGCGGTGAAGGACACGTTCTTCACCGCGTCGTTTTTATGTACCTTGGAGGGCACCGTCAGCCCTTCCACGGTGAGCACAGCCTCCTTGGGCTGGGCGGGGGCCTTGTCCACCACCAGCTGGACGGGGCGGCCCACCATCATGCGGCTCAGCTCTTCCTTGGTGGTACCGGCGGTGTCGATGGTGCCCACGTATTTGCCCTTGCGCAGCACCGTCACCCGGTCGGAGACCTCCATGATCTCGTTGAGCTTGTGGGAGATGAACAGGATGCTCTTGCCCTCGGCGGCCAGATTCTTCATGATCTGCATGAGCTCCTCTATCTCCTGGGGCGTCAGCACGGCGGTGGGCTCGTCGAAGATGAGTATCTCGTTGTCCCGATAGAGCATCTTCAATATCTCGGTGCGCTGCTGCATGCCGACGGTGATGTCCTCCACCTTGGCGTCCAGGTCCACCAGCAGTCCGTACTGCTCGGACAGGGCCTTCACCTTGGCCCGGGCGTTCTTTTTTTGCAGAAAGCCCATCTTCGTGTCCTCGGCGCCCAGGATGATGTTGTCCAGGACCGTGAACACGTCCACCAGCTGGAAGTGCTGGTGCACCATGCCGATGTGCAGGGCGGTGGCGTCGTTGGGGCTCTCTATCTTCACCGGCTGGCCGTTTTTGCGTATCTCCCCCTGCTCCGGCTGGTACAGGCCGAACAGCACGCTCATGAGGGTGCTCTTGCCCGCGCCGTTCTCGCCCAGCAGGGCGTGTATCTCGCCCTTGCGCAGCTGGAGGGTGATGTCGTCATTGGCCTTGATACCGGGAAATTCCTTGGTGATGTGAAGCATCTCAATGACGTATTCCGGGGTCTTCTCCATATTTTCGCCTCCTCCTTCTCTGATTTGCCGGAAAATTAACTATATCTTTAAGTAAGAAAGGGAAGAGTGTTGCTCTTCCCCTTCTTGCGTTCTATAGGCCGGATCACTCGATGTAGTTGATGGTCACGAGATCGGTGGCCGCGTCGGCGATGGCGCCGCCCTCCAGGACGGTGTTATCCACCTCGATGTCGCCAGCCTTCATGGCCTCGACCAGATCGTTGTACTCATCAACGGAGAAGTTCTCCAGGCTCCAGGTGGCGGTGGGGATGCCCACGTAGTCGCCGTCGATGCCCAGGACGGTGCCGGTGCCGCCGATGTCGGCCCACTCGTCGCCGTAGAACTTGCCGATGGCCCACTCAGTGGAGCCCTGCAGGTTCTTCAGAGCGGAGGTCACGACATACTCGGACTGGAAGGACTGGTCCACGTCCACGCCGATGACAGCGCCGTCGTTGGCGCCGGCAGCAGCGGTGATGGAGTCGAACATGGAGCCGCCGCAGGCGAACACGATCTCGGTGCCGTTCTCATACCAGCCGTTGACCATGGTCTGCAGCTCGCTGGACGCCTGGAAGTTGGCGCCGTAGTTCCAGGAGTAGTTGATGTTGACCGGGGTCTCCATCTCCGCGGCAGCCGCCGCAGCGCCCTGGACGAAGCCGTAGCCGTAACGGCAGCAGGCCGGGTTGGTGCCGCCGCCGCCGCCGCAGAAGCCCAGCTCAGTGTAGCCTTCCTTCACCACGGCGTAACCGGCGAAATAGCCGCTCTGCTCTTCCTGATAGGAGATGCCGGCCACGTTCTCCAGCACGTTGCCGTCAGCGTCGGACACGGGATAGCCGTCGATGAAGACGAACTTCACGTCCGGGTTGGCGGAAGCGGTGGCGGACAGGGCGCCCTCCTGCAGGAAGCCGGCGCAGACCACGATCTTGGCGCCGCCGTCCACAGCGGCCTGCATGGCGTCGATGCGGTCGTCATCGGTGGCCTCGGAGCCGTTGGCGGGCTGATAGTACTTGTAGGACAGGCCGTTGGCGTTGGCATAGCACTTCACGCCGTTCCAGGTGCCCTCGTTGAAGCTCTTGTCCTTCAGCTGGCCCACGTCGGTGACGAAGGCGACTTCGTAGGTATTGTCCGCGGAAGTCATGTTGTCCTCGATGGAGTCGGGGTCTACCGCTTCGCCGTCGGCAAAGGCCGTTACGGACAGGGCGAAGACCATGGTCAGGGCAAGAAGAAGCGCGAGTAACTTTTTCATGGGAGTCCTCCTTAAAAAAATTATAAATTTCTCTTTGGGTCGCGCATACGTACAATATGATTATAACATGTCCTATCCGCGGGCGCAACGGAAAACACATAAAAAAACGGCAACGAGAAATTGCAAAATAGTTGCAAATCTGCCATAATATTCCTATCTATCTTCCGCCTTGCGCCCGAGGGGCATTTATGGTATCATATAATTTAAATAGAGAAAGGGGGCGCTTCATGGGAAAGATACTCACCATCGGTATCGCCGGGGGCACCGGCAGCGGCAAGACCACCATCACCCGGCGGCTCCAGCGGCAGTTCGAGAGCCAGGTCTGCACCCTGTACCACGACGATTACTACTATGCCCACGACTCTCTCACCATGGAGGAGCGCTCCAAGCTCAACTACGACTGCCCCGCCGCCTTTGAGACCGGCCTGCTCATCCGCCAGCTGGAGTCCCTGCGCCGGGGCGACGCGGTGGACGCGCCTGTCTATGACTACACCGTCCACAACCGGGCCCCCCGGACCCAGCGCATCCTGCCAGCGCCGGTGGTGCTGGTGGAGGGTATCCTCATCCTGGAGAACCAGGAGCTGTGCCGGAACCTGGACATCAAGGTGTTCGTGGACGCGGACGCGGACGTGCGCATTTTGCGGCGTATCGTCCGGGACGTGCGGGACAGGGGCCGGACCCTGGAATCGGTCGTGAACCAGTACCTGACCACGGTCAAGCCCATGCACGAGCAGTATGTGGAGCCGTCCAAGCGGCGGGCGGACATCATCATCCCGGAGGGCGGCCACAACGAGGTGGCCATGGAATTGCTCATCCGGCGCATCCAGGCACATCTGGAGAAGGGAGAATAAGCATGGCAAAGCTCTACTTTAAATACGGGGCCATGGGCTCCAGCAAATCCGCCCAGGCGCTCATCGCCAAGTTCAACTATGAGGAGCAGGGCATGCGCTGCTGGCTCATCAAGCCCGCCACCGACACCCGGGACGGGGCGGACATCATCCGCTCCCGCATCGGCCTGGAGGCCACCGGCGACGTGATAAGCCCAGAGGACAACATCGGCGACCTGTATCAGCGGGCCGGTTGGCACGACGTCATCATCGCCGACGAGGCGCAGTTTTTCACCCCCGCCCAGATAGACCAGCTCCGGGCCATCGTGGACACGGCGGACGTGCCGGTGATGTGCTTCGGCCTGCGCACCGACTTCCAGACCCATCTGTTCCCCGGCGCCCGGCGGCTGATGGAGGTGGCCGACTCCATCACGGAGATAAAGACGATATGCACCTGCGGCCGGAAGGCCGTGGTCAACGCCCGGCTGGATGCCAACGGCGACGTGGTCACCCAGGGCCAGCAGGTCCTTCTGGGGGGCAACGACACCTACACCGCCATGTGCCACCGCTGCTGGCGCAAGCGCATCCGGGAGCAGGAGGAGCGGGATAGGGCATGAAGCGCGTCATCACCTACGGCACCTTCGATCTGCTCCACTACGGCCACATCAATCTGCTCAAGCGGGCCAAGGCCCTGGGAGATTACCTGATCGTGGCCCTGTCCACCGACGAGTTCAACTGGGAGCAGAAGCGGAAAAAGGCCTATTTTTCCTATGAGGCGCGCAAGCAGCTTCTGGAGGCCATCCGCTATGTGGACCTGGTCATCCCGGAGGAGAGCTGGGAGCAAAAGCGCACCGACGCCAGGGAGTACCACGTTGACACCTTCGTCATCGGCGACGA
>CANRNA010000099.1 GCA_947631805.1 uncultured Oscillospiraceae bacterium
ACAAAGGACATCGGTCAATCCCCCTCCACGTCCAGATAGGTGCACCGCACCACGCCGTCCAGCGCCGCCAGGGTCTGCCTGACCTGCGGCTGGAGCCGGTTGTCGCACTCGATGACCGTGACGGCCAGGCCGCCCCGCCTGTCCCGGTAGAGCTGCACGGTGGCGATGTTGTCCCCGTTCACCGACAGCACCCGGGTGATCTCTGACAGTATCCCCGGCCGGTCCTCGTTGCGGATGATGAGGGTGGGCAGTTCTCCGGAAAAGGCCGCCTCCAACCCGTCGATGGCGTTGACCCGGATGCGCCCGCCCCCCAGGGAGGAGGCGGACACGGTGAGGGTCCGCCCCTCGGCGTTGGTGATGGCCAGAAGGGCGGTGTTGGGGTGGGCGTTGCGGAGCTCTCCCGCCTTTATGGACACCTCCATGCCCGCCTGGCGGGCCAGCTGCAAACTCCGGGGTATGTCCCCGTCGTCCGGCCGCATCCCCAGCAGCCCCGCCACAATGGCCCGGTCCGTGCCGTGGCCCGCGCCGGTGGCGGCAAAGGAGCCGTGGAGCAGTATCTCCGCCCGCACCGGCTGGGAGCCCAGCAGCCGCCGGGCCGTCAGCCCGATGCGCACCGCCCCCGCCGTGTGGGAGGAGGAGGGCCCCACCATCACCGGGCCCATGATGTCGAATATGTTCATGCCCTCGCCTTTCGTCAGCTATGCCGCAGGCGGGTGCCTGCGGCATAGGCCTTGCACTATAGGTGTCTCAGCTCTCCTCCAGCGGGGAGAAGAAGCTCGCCATGGTGGGGATACCGGTGTCGTCGAACATGCTGGTCATGGTGATCTGGATGTAATAGTCCCCCTCCAAAATCAGCACCATCTGCTGGTTGACGGCGATGTCTATGCCCAGGGAGCTGTCCGTGTGGGTGAGAAGCGCGCCGCTGTGCTCGCTGCCCGCCAGCTCAAAGGTGTTGCGCTCTATGTTGATGCCCTCCAGGCCCATCGCCGCGAACTCCTCCTCGTTCATGCCCTGCTCGCCGAAGGCGATGTCCAGAAGGTCCTCCTCGGACAGGTAGCCGCCCATGGCGGACAGGTACTGGACGATCACGTTCATGTTCTGCAGGCCGTCGTCCGTGTAGGCCCCCATCACGTACAGGCTGGCGTTGGAGTCCAGCATCTCATCCATGTACTCGGCGAAGCTGCTCTGGCTCACCATGTCGGCGGCCAGGCCCTGCATCTGCAGCAGCTCCTCGTCGGTATAGAAGCTCCAGCCCTCGTCCAGCTTGCAGGACAGGCCGAAGTACTCGTTTATATACTCGTCTCCCTGGATGTAGCCCAGGACCGGGTCCCGGTCCTCCGGCGCCGTCTGGGGCTCCTCGGCGGGCTGCTCGGGCTGCTGGGCGGGCTCGTCGGCAGGCGCCGTCTCTTCGGCGGAGGAGGCGCCGCCTGTCAGGTCGATGACGGCGGAGGCGCTGTCCATGGTCGTGTAGTCAGCATAGTCCAGTACCTGGATGGTGAACTCCACCGTCTCCATCTGGTCTATCTGGTTGGCGTCCAGGTCCTCCTGATACCACTGGCAGACGCTGTAGGCCAGCTTGCCCGGCTGGACGGTCTGCCCCCAGTAGGGGTCGCACATGAAGTCGTTCACGGACACGTCGTCCGCCTCCACCCACACGGTCTTGTCGGTGTGGTTCTCCACCCGGATGACCATGGCGGGGCCATAGTCCTCGTCGGGGTCAAAGTCCACCACGGACACGTCCACATCGCCGCTTACCAGCTCCACCGGCTCAAAGCCGTGGTCGAAGGAGACATCCTCCCAGGCCGGGCCCTCCCCGCCGGGAACGGTCCAGGATACGGTGTCATAGTAAATATCCTCGGCGGCGAAGTCGTCGGTGTCATAGACCCAGAGGGTGCCCTCCACCTGGGCGATGTAGTTCACGCCCACGGCGGCCAGGTCTTCCTCGTACCAGCTTATCTCCCCGTAGGCCTTCTTTCCTGCGGCCACCTGCTGGCCCCAGTAGGGCTCACACATGACCTCGTCCACCGACACGTCTGAAAGGGAGAACTGAAGATTCCTAGACGTCTTGTTCTCCAGCAGCACCTTGAAGCTCGGGCCCCACTGGCCCGCCGGGTCATACTCCGTCACGGTCATGGCGATGTCGTCGTTGTCCACCAGAACGATGGGCTCGAAGTCCTCTTCCGCGGCCCAGGCCGCGCCGCTCCCGGCGGTGAGCGCCATCGCCAGCACCAGCACGGCAGCCAGTATCTTTCCGCACTTTTTCATGATCGCTTCCTCCTTGCGGCATAGCCGGATTATATGTTCAGTGTATCATGTTTTCATCCCCATTGCAAGGCGCAAAACCGCCCCGGATAGCACTCCGGGGCGGAACTTCATTCCAGCAGCTGTCTGAGCTGTCTCACGGCCCGGCGCTCCAGCCGGGACACCTGCACCTGGCTCACCCCCAGCACCCGGCTGGCCCGCTCCTGGGTCATGCCGTGGTAAAAGCGCAAAAACACCACCTGGCGCTCCTTTTCCGGCAGCTCGTCGATGGCCTGGCGCAGCGCCACGTGCTCCACCAGCCGCTCCTCCGCCGTCCAGTCCCCCAGCACCTGCTCCAGGGAAAAGCCGTCCTCGCCGCTGGGCTGCTGGAGGGATTCGATGGGCACCGTGGCCGTCTCCGCCACGGCGATATCCTCCGGAGATATGCCGGTCAGGGCGGCCAGCTCCGACACGGTGGGGTCTCTGCCCAGCTCCTGCTCCAGGGTCTTCCGGGCGGAGCGGATGGTCCCGGCCCGCTCCTTGATGCCCCGGCTGACCTTCACCGCCCCGTCGTCCCGGAGAAAGCGCCGTATCTCCCCGGATATCTTGGGCACCGCGTAGGTGGAGAACCGGGTCCCATAGCTCTCGTCAAAGCCGTCGATGGCCTTGAGAAAGCCCAGGCACCCCAGCTGATACAGATCGTCCGGCTCCACGCCCCGGCCGAAGTACCGCCGCACCACGCTCCATATAAGCCCGGCGTTCTCCTCCACCATCCGCCCGGCCGCCTCCCGGTCCCCGGCCTGGGCCGCCCGGAGAAGGGTTATCGTCTCGTCCAATTACGACCCCTTCGCCCGGATGCGCTTGCTCATGGTGACGGTGGTCCCCCTGTCCACCGCCGAGCGGACCCGGAGGGAGTCCATGAAGCTGCCCATGATGGTGAAGCCCATGCCGCTGCGCTCCTCTCCGCCGGTGGAGAACATGGGCTCCATGGCCTTTTTCACGTCCGGGATGCCCCTGCCCCTGTCCCGGACCATGATCTCCAGGGTATTCCCGTCCAAAAGGCGCAGACGCATCTGCACCGTGCCCACCGTGTCCGGGTAGGCGTGGACGATGGCGTTTGTCACCGCCTCGCTGACGGCGGTCTTCACGTCCCCCAGCTCCTCCATGGTGGGGTCCATCTGGGCGGCGAAGGCCGCCGCCGCGGCCCGGGCGAAGCCCTCGTTCACGCTCCGGGCGGGGAATTCAAGCTTTATGTAGTTGAGCTGTTTCATGCGTTCCTCTCCAATATGTACGGGCGCGGTCACTGCTCCGCGCCGGTGGTGACTTTGATGATCCTGTCTATCCCCGAGGCGTCGATGACCTTCAGGGGCTGGCTCTTGGCGTTCTCCACCCAGGCCCGGCCGCCCGTCTCCCCCACGAGCTTGGATATTTTGAGGATGAGGGCGATGCCGGAGGAGTCCATGAACGTGAGCCCTCCCATGTCGATGACGCACTCCCGTGGCAGATAGTCGTCCATGGTGCGGCTGATCTTCCGCAGGGCCGCCGCCGCCTCGTGGTGGTCCAGCTCCCCCTTGAGAAACAGGGTGAGCTTTCCCGCCTGGTAGCTGGATAAGACTTTCATGGGGCTCGTCCGCCTCCTTCACAACAAAAAATTGCACCGTACCTCCCAAGTACGGTGCAATTCTACCTTATTTACGCTGTCGATTGCCGTCGAACGCAGGCAGCGGGGAAAAAAGCGTCAGCCGCCGCTGAACGTGTCGGGGTCCGGGTAGCTGTGGGGACTGGCGGCATAGCTGTCGTCATACTTGACGGTCAGGTAGAGCGTCTCCCCGCCGTCCCTGAGCTGGACGTAACAGATGCCGTTTTCAAACATGTCGGTGATGTCCAGCTTCCGGCCGCGCCACCAGACGGTGACGGCGCCGTCCTCGCCGTACTCCACCTCCGGCATGTTCAGCCGCTCCAGTATCTCCTCCTCGGTCATGGGCCGCTCCGAGCCGTCCGCCTCTATGACGATGCCTCCGCCGCCCAGCTCCTGGGTCCGGCCCTGGCCGTCGGTATAGGTCAGGGTGTACTCGTCGCCCTGGATGTCCAGCACCGCGTTGGTCTGGTCGCCGTGGAGCCAGAGCTGCACGGTCCGCCGGATGCCGCCCACGTCCGCGGCGTAGGCCGCCCCCGCCATGGCCAGCACCAGCGCCGCCGCCGCGCACACTGCGGCCGCCCGGCGGGCATAATGTTTTTTCGTGTTCTTCATGATCTTTACCTCCATCATTGCGCCGGAGGCGTGGAGCGTGGAGAACGCCCGTTGATACCGCTCGCTATTCGTCATCGTTCCAATCCTCCATCAGAATGTTTTTCAGGAGCTTCCTTCCCCTTGACAGACGGCTTTTCACCGTGCCCTCCCGGGTGTGCAGCACCGACGCGATCTCGCCGACGGCGCAGCCCTCGTAATAAAAGAGGTGTATCACCGTCCTGTACCGCTCCGGCAGCGCCATCACCGCCGCGAACAGGCGGCCGTCGGCGGGCTCGGCGAAGGGCAGCCCGGTCATATACTCCTCCCAGGGCACCCGGCCCCGCCGCCAGAAGGCCCGCGTCAGGTCCCTGGCCCGGTTGACAGCCACCCGCAGCAGCCACGCCTTGACGTGCTCCTCGCAGTCATACTCCCGGTCCTGGGCCATATAGCGCACGAACGTGTCCTGGGTAACGTCGTCCGCGTCCGCCCTGTCCCGGCAGACGGCGAAGGCCGCCGCAAAGACCCGGTCGGCGTATTTTGCGTAGGCTTCCTCCGCTGTAAGTCTCATAGAACGCTCCTTTCCTTCCTGAAGGTCCCTTCGCATACAATACGAACCGCCGGGGCAAAAGGTTGCATGGAAAAGGAAAAAATCTCCCCCGCCCCAAAGTTGCGCGACAGTTGGTGGCGCAACCGGCGCGTTTTCTGCTATACTGTCTGCCGGAAAGGAGGCGCGGCATGTTTTCCACACTGATCCTGGCCCTGGTCTATCTCCCCGGCTTCGCGCTGGGCGGCTATCTTATCTATCTGGTGATAAAGGCGCTGCGCAAATACATCCGCTCCGAACCGGTCCGAAAGGAGAGGACGGAGACGGCGCGGTCCCTGGGGGAGGTCCTGAAAAGCCGCCGGGTCGCGCGCGGTATGACCCAGGAATTCGTGGCGGAGGCGCTGGGCGTCAGCCGCCAGGCGGTGTCCAAATGGGAGAGCGGCCGGTCCGACCCCAGCACCACCAACCTCATGGCCCTGGCGAAGCTCTACGGCCTGACGCCGGAGGACCTTTTGAAGGAAGTGCGATAGATCGTCCGCCCACGCGAAAACGGGTCCGCCGCGCCGCGCGGCAGACCCGTTTTGCTGTTTTTGCTCTTATCCCAGGTTTTTCAGGCTCTCTTCCAGGTTCGCCGCCAGGGCCTGGGCCTTGGCCAGCTTGTCCCGCTCGGCGGCCACCACACGCTCCGGGGCCCGGGAGACGAAGCTCTCATTGGCCAGCTTCTTCTCCTGGTTGGCGATGTCCTGCCGGGCCTTCGCCAGCTCCTTCGTGATGCGCTCCCGCTCCTTGTCCAGGTCCACCAGCTCCGCCATGGGCATATACACCGTGGCGCCGCCGGTGACCACCGTCACCATGCCGGATATATCGGCGGGAGCCTCGGTCGTCACGTTCACCGCCCCGGCGTAGGCCAGGTTCGCCATGTACACCGTCCCGGCCTCGTAGACCTGGGGCTCGGCGGTGACAAGGGTGATATGGGGCCGCTTGGAGGGGGGCACGTTCATCTCCGCCCGGCGGCTGCGCACCGCCTTGACGGCTTCCATGATCTTCTCGAAGTCCTCTTCCTCGGTCTGGAAGCACAGCGCCTCGTTGACCTCGGGGTAGGTCTCCACGATGAGGGCCTTGCCCTCATGGGGGATGGCGCCGTATATCTCCTCGGTAATGAAGGGCATGAAGGGGTGGAGAAGCCGCAGGATGTCGGTAAGCACGTACAAGAGCACCTGCTGGGCGCTCACGTCCCCCTCCCGCAGGCGGGGCTTGGTGATCTCGATATACCAGTCGCAGAAGCTGTCCCAGATGAAGTCGTATATCTTCGTGGCGGCCAGGCCCAGCTCGTACTTATCGAAGTTCTCGTTGACCTCGGCGATGAGGCTCTGGAGCTTGGAGAGGATCCACTTGTCCTCCAGCTTAAGCTCCCCGGGCAGCTTATTTTCCTCCACCGTCAGGTTCATCATCACGTACCGGGCGGCGTTCCACAGCTTGTTGGCGAAGTTGCGCATGGCCTCGCACCGCTCCACGTAGAAGCGCATGTCGTTGCCGGGGGAGTTGCCGGTGATGAGGTTGAAGCGCAGGGCGTCCGCGCCGTACTGGTCGATGACCTCGATGGGGTCCACGCCGTT
>CANRNA010000100.1 GCA_947631805.1 uncultured Oscillospiraceae bacterium
CTTCATGCACCGGTCATAGACCTGGGCCAGCAGGGGACGGATGGCGGGCTCGTTGAAGCGCATCACCGGGGCCAGCAAAATGGCGTTGGACACGCCGTGGGCGATGTGATACCGGCCGCCGAGGGGATAGCTCAGGGCGTGGACGGCGGTGGTGCCGGAGGTGGCGATGGCGACGCCCGCGTAGAAGCTGGCCAGCAGCATCTGGTTCTTCGCTTCCATGGCGTCGGGGTCGTCGCAGGCGGTCTCGATGTTGGCGAAGATCATGTCCAGCGCTTCCATGGCGAAGGTGTTGCTGAAGGGGTTGGCCTTGTTGCTGGTGTAGCACTCGATGGCGTGGGCCAGGGCGTCCACACCGGTGGCGGCGGCTATCTTCCGGGGGAGCTTCTTGATCATGACGGCGTCCAGAATGACGTAGTCGGCGATCATATTGGTGTTGACGATGCCGATCTTCACCTGCTTTTCAGGCACGGCCACGATGGCGTTGGGGGTGGCCTCGGAGCCGGTACCGGCGGTGGTGGGTATCATCAGGGTGGGGATGCACTTCTTGGCCCGGCCCGGGGTGTCCAGCAGCTCCTTGATGCCGTACTCGTCGGTCATCAGGATGCTGGCCAGCTTCGCGGTGTCCATGACGGAGCCGCCTCCCACGGCGATGATGAAGTCCGCGCCGTATTCCTTGCACTGGTCCACCAGCTTCTGGGCCTCCTGGTAGGTGGGCTCGGCGGGCAGATCGTCCAGGACGGTGTGCTCGACGCCGGAGGCTTTCACACCGGCCATGGGGAAGTCCAGCAGACCCGCGCCCTCAATGCCCTTGTCGGTGAAGACGGCCACGTGGGTGGCGCCAGCCTCCGCCAGGATGGCGGGGATATTGCCCAGAGCGTCCTCGCCGCTGTAAACGGTGTGGGGCATTTTCAAAGTGTACTTTGTAAGCATTGGTGTTTCCTCCTTGTTCGTTTCCTGTATCAGCTTTTCAGGGCGCTGGCCAGGTCGGTCATCAGAGTGTCCGGCCCGAAGCCGCCCGATTTGCTCATAAGATTGTAGCTGCGGCCGCCGTAGCGTATCTGCGACAGGACCACCCCCGGCGTGGGCTCTCCCAGGGGGATGAGGGTGTCCTGGCCGATGCGGTCCATGAAGGCCAGAAGGGTGTCGCCGCCGGTGACCAGCAGGTCACGCTCCAGGCCCATATCCAGCAGCCGCTGGAGCACGCCGCCCATGGTGCTGGCGATGCGGCGGCGGGTCTCGTTCAGGTCAAGGCCCAGGGCCTTGGCATACTGCTCGGTGCCCTCCCGGTCCGCCACGCCGCACTCCACGATGGCCGCCGGGGCGGAGCGTATCCGCTCCAGCCAGCCAGCCACGGCCTGGCGGCCCTCCCGGGTCTTCACCCAGTCGGGGTCCAGCTTTTGGGACGGGGTCAGGCTGATGCGCACGGCGCCCGCCTGCTCGGCCTTGTCCATCTGGGCCTGGGTGATGGGGTTGACGCTGCCGCATATCGTCAGGAGCCTGCCTGTCAGGCGGGGCATGGGAAGACCCACGGACTGCATCTCCAGCAGGTCCGGCAGTACGGAGGCGAAGCCCGCGCACCCCGCCAGATAGTGGAGCTGCCCGGCGGTCTTCAGCGCCAGAGCCGCCCAGTGCAGGTCGTCGTTGGTGGAGGCGTCGTACACATGGATGCCGGGGGCGGCGCACCCGGCCAGGTCGCCCACCCCGTGCAGTACCACGGGACGGTCTGTCTGCTCGCTGATGATGTCCGCCACGGCGGAGCGGGTCACCGGCTCGAAGGGGTCCCGGCCAAAGACGCTCTCGGCCACGGGCACGCCGTGGATGTAGTGGATGCCGCCCCGGGTCACCCGGTCCATGGCGGGGAAGGCGGGAAAGAAGCTCAGACTGTCCGCCCCCGCGGCGTCCATCACCGCGTCCAGCTCCGCCCCCACGTTGCCCCGCAGGGCGGAGTCGGTCTTTTTATAGATGTATGTATACCCGGCCGCGATGGCGCTGCGCACCGCCCGGTGCACCGTGTCGTAGGCCTGACGGGCCGTCATGTGGCGGCTCTCGGCGTCCAGCACCAGGACCTGGAAGCTGTCGCTCATCCCGGCGTAGTCACAGTCCGGGTCGGTCACCACGCAGGTCGCCGCGCCGTAGGAGGCGAACTGTACGCCTGTGTCCAGGGCTCCAGTGAAGTCGTCAGCGATCATCAGCAGCTTATTCATAGTCCCTCCGGGTGTTTTATTAAAAAACGGTTTTATTAGCAAATTTTTGGCCTGTAAGCCGGTCCGTCCAAAAAACAAGACCTTATTTTTCTGATTTTAGTATATTCTATAGGATTTGCTGGAGATTTTTCAATCATTTTTTCGCATATTGCTGTCCACATTTGAAACGGCCAGAAAAAATATTGCGTTCTTTTTGTGCGTTTGATAAAATGTTACAGAAAGAAACGGACAGGGAGGGCAAAAATGGAAAGGCAGATACGGGTGTTGGCCATCGCCCCTTATGAGGACATGTGCCCGCTGATGACGGCCCTGGCGGAGGAGTACCCCCAGATAGACCTGACGCTTTTCGTGGGGGATATGGAGGACGGACTGGAGGCGGCCAGAAGCAACCTCCACGGCAACTATGACGTGGTCATCTCCCGGGGGGGGCACGGCCAAGATACTGCAAAAGAATCTGGCCCTGCCGGTCATCGAGATAGAGATATCCATGTACGACGTGCTGTGCACCATGCAGCTGGCGGGCAGCCTTACCGGCCGGGCGGCCTTGGTGTCCCTGGCGGGGAGCGCCGCCAACGCGGAGATGCTCAGCAGGCTTTTGGGCTATGACATAGACGTGTTCCCCCTCAAGGGCCCGGAGGAGGTGGAGCCCACGCTGCTGCGGGTGAGAGGGGAGAACTACCAGGCCATTTTGTGCGACGTGATCACCAACACCAACGCCAAGAGGATGGGGATGAACTCCTTTCTCATCGTCTCCGGGGCGGACAGCATCCGCCGGGCCTACGAGCACGCGCTGCTGCTGTGCCACGGCCAGGAGCGGCTGCGGGAGGAGAACCAGTTCTTCCGCCGCCTGCTCCAGGGGCAGATAGGCCAGACGGTGGTGTTCGACCGGGAGGACAATCTCTATCTGACGAGCCAGGAGCATCCCCGGCCGGGGGTGCTGGAGATGCTGCGCCGGGAGCTGCCCGAGTCCCGGTCCGTGGCCGAGCGGCGCATCGCCAGGACCCTGGGCGGGACACTGTATTCCATCCGCTCCCAGTGCATAGGCGACTATGTGGCCTTTTTCTTCGACGCCAGGAAGACGCCCCTGTCCCCCAGCCAGGTGGGCATACGCTTTCTCACCAGGCAGGAGGCGGAGCAGGATTATTACGGCAGCATCTTCGGCTACGCCAGCGCTATCCTCCACCCCCAGGAAAAGCTGGAGCAGTTCAGCCAGACCGCCGCGCCCATCATGGCCTCCGGGGAGGACGGCACGGGCAAGGAGTATATCGCCGACCTGCTGTATATCCAGGGGCCGCTGCAGAATAACCCCCTGGTCTCCATCAACTGCAGCCTTCTCAACGACAAGAGCTGGGACTTTCTGCTGGAGCACCACAGCTCCCCCTTGACCGGGGTGGATAACACCCTGTTTTTCGCCAGCATCGACGCCCTTTCCCCGGAGCGGAGCCGCCAGCTTCTGGCCTCCCTGGCGGAGATGGACGTGTGCCGCCGCAACCGGGTCATCTTCTCCTGCGTCTGCCAGCCGGGGGAGTATATCTCCGCGGTGGGGTCGCTGTTCATGGACAAGCTGGGGTGCGTGAGTTTGTATCTGCCTCCGGTGCGGCAGCTGGCCGACCAGATAAACACCCTGGTGAACCTGTATCTCAGCCATATCAACGCCGACGTGCCCAACCAGGTCATGGGGCTGGAGCCGGAGGCCATGGAGCTCTTGCGCCGGTTCGGCTGGCCCCACAATTACACCCAGTTCCGCCGGGTGATAAACGACCTGGCCGTGAACGCCACGGCCCCGGTCATCACGGCGGGGGAGGTGCGCCGGGTGCTGCAAAAGGAGCAGCACTTTGGCACCTTCTCCCTCCGGGGGGAGGACACCGCCGCGCCCCTGGACCTGAACAGGACCCTGAACGAGATAGACCGGGACGTGGTCCTGCGGGTGGTGCAGGACGTGGGCGGCAACCATACCGCCGCCGCCCGGCGGCTGGGCATCAGCCGGACCACCCTGTGGCGGCTGCTGCAAAAATCCTGAGAACGGAGATAAAAGAATGCCCTCGCCGGGAGGTTCCCAGGCGAGGGCTTAAATTATAATGGTATGTCAAAATCCCGTGTAGTTATGGGTCACGTCGATGACCCGGTACACGTCCAGCCACGGCTGGAAGGCGGTCTCCCCCTGGCCGATGAACCGGCACAGCTCGTCCCAGCGCGCCCCGGCCTGGCCGTCCCCACGGGCCAGGGCGGCCAGGGCAGCGGCCAGACGAGCGGCGTATTGGGCGTGATAGCCCAGCCGCGTGAGAAAGCCCGCCTGGGCCGGTCCATCCGCCGGACCGGGCGCCGGGACGGCGAAGGTGCGGCAGAGCGCCTGGGCCCGGTCCATCCGCCGGGCCATGTCCGGGTCCTGCCGGGGGCCCTTGCCGTTCACATAGTCGCAGCGGCTCAGGGCGGACAGCTCTTCCAGAAAGGCCAGGGCCTGAGGCGCGGCGGCGCCGTAGGCGGCGGAGAAGTACTCACCGATGATCTCATCTATATCCGCCCCGCCGTCCAGCAGGGCCCGGCCCATCACATAGTTGGGCAGGAAGTTGGGCATACCGGCCCGCAGCTCCTGACAGCTGATATAGCCGTTCAGACCAAGGTCCCCCAGGCGGCGGACGTCCCCGTGGATGACCCGGGCGATGTGGACATAGCCCAGGTCCCCGTAGTGGGCCCGGCCCAGGGGGTAGTCGTAGACGAAGCTGTCCCCGGCAAAGACCTTCTGCCAGCCCCGGAGGAAGGCAAGGTTTTCCCCCAGGTCCCCGGGGAGGGTGATGCGGTTGCGCACGTAGGGGGGGATGGGGGGGACGGCCTGGGCGTCGTAGGAGCGGGAGAAGGTGCGGCTGATGGGGGCGAACATGAGCACGAACCGGTCGGGGCTGTTCAGCCGGGCCCTGACGGGGGGCCAGAGCAGCTCCTGGTACAGCAGGAACACCAGCCTGGTGTCAAGCCCCTCCGCCGTCAGGCGGCGGTCGATGTCGTTCAGCAGCTCCACATACTGGTCGGAGAGGGTGGTGCTCTGGCAGGCGGGGCACTCGCACACGTTGTTGAAGCTGTCCGCCAGCCATATATGGAGATAGTCCACAGCGGGATTTGACCGGGCGTAGTCCGTCACCAGGGCGGCGAACCGCTCCCGGGCGGCGGGGGAGGACAGGCACAGGTTGGTGTTGGCGGGCACGCCCCCGTGCAGGCCCCGGACCCCGTTCACCTCCGCCGCCAGCGGCCGCAGCCGCTCCGACAGGGGCCGGACCTCCGCGTCCCAGCCCAGGGACGGATAGCCCAGGGCCTCTCCCGTCCAGCCGTGGCCCACCTTGTGCAGCATCAGCCCCCGGCGGCGGATGGCCGCCTGGGCCCGGTCCATCACGGCCTCCGCATCCTGGGGGGTGAAGGGCTCGGGGGGCAGGGAGGGATCGTTTTCATGGGAAAACCAGCGGCGCAGGAACACGTAGGGGCTTTTGAACTGAAGGAAGAAGGCGTTGAAGCCCGCCTTGGGCAGCCAGTCGATGAAGGAGAGGATGTTCTCCGGGCTGTCGGCCCCCTCGATGCACACCCCCCGGTGGAAGAAGGCGGCGGTGTGCCCGTAGCGCAGGCGCAGCTCCGCCGGGGCCAGGGGCGGCACCAGCTCGTTTTCCCGGCCTGGGGCCAGAAACCGGCAGCCCAGGCGGCGCAGGGCGTCGTATACGCCCAGCAGCACGGCCCGGTCCGAGCTGCCCCGGATGATGCCTCCGGCGGGGGTCAGGTCCACGGTGAAGGCGTCGCTGCCGGGGGCGGGGGATACGTCCAACAAAACGCGGACCGGAGCATCCTCCGGCAGCATCCGGCCCAGGTAATGGCGAAGCTCCTCTCCGGCGAAGGAGAGGACCTGGCCGGGGGCGTGGTCAATGATGATCGGCATAGATAGCTTCCTCTCACAAAAAGGGCCCTGGGAAACCCAGGGCCCCGAGGTATTGATATGGCGGAACCGGGCTTATTCGGCCACGGCGTCCAGGGCCTCCTGCATCACGTCGAACAGCACCCAGTCGCCCACGTCCTCGTGGGCCTCTTCCTCGGTGATGTTGCCGCCAGCGAGCATGTCGTTCTGCACGCCCTCATAGTAGGCCTTCATGGAGCCGTCCTCCATGGCGGCGACCATGTCGGCGATGTTGAACCAGTGGGCGTCGCCCCACTGCAGCAGGTTGATCTCCTTGTCGGTAGCGGTCTGCTCGGCGCACCACTGGGCCACCTCGTCGGCGTGCTCGGGGTCGGCGCCGTAGTCCATGGCCTTGAACAGGGCCCGGCTGAAGCGGACCAGGGTGTCATGGTTGGACTCGGCGTAATCGGGCAGGCAGATCCAGCTGGACATGTTGGTGGAGCCGTCGGCGAACTCGATCTCATAGGAGCCCTCGCTCTGCTCC